>JAICZH010000177.1 GCA_025933775.1 Chitinophagaceae bacterium | reverse complement strand
CTTTTTCGTATATGCCTTTCCGGTATGCCGTGATAGCTAAATAAAATTTGATCGTAAGACTGGTTTAAAAAAGGTTTTATTTTTTCTGCCAATGCATTTATATAATCAGCATCGCTGTAAAAAGGCGGAACAAAAGAAAGCTTAAAAGAATATTTTTTCTTTGCATAAATTTTCTTTGCATATTCTACTGCGGTTTCATAACTCGCCAATGCATAATGCGGATAAAGTGGGACGGCAATCACTTCTTCAATGGATGGATTTTTTTTTATCAATGCGTCAAAACCCTCTTCGGGACTGGGGTTTCCGTACCGCATTGCAATTTCAACAGGAGCATTAATTTCATTTTGCAATGCCATTTGCAATTGTTTGGTGATTACAATTAACGGCGATCCATCCTTTGTCCATATTGCTTTATATGCTTCTGCAGATTTCGGCGCACGAAATGGAACAATAATTCCTTTTACCAAAAGCGCTCTCAGCAGCCACGGCTTATCAATCACTCTTTCATCCATTAAAAATTCATCTAAATATTTTTTTAAATCTTTTACATCAGTTGAATCGGGCGAGCCGAGATTCATTAATAAAATTCCTTTGGTAGCTGCCATTATTTTTAATAATATTTGCAAATGTAAGCTGCTAAAAAATAAAGCAACCCACTTAAATAATTTTTCGTTTGTATTTTTGTGAACAAAGAAGTTTTAACTTTGTGTCCCTTTAAAAGAATAATTTGTGTAATGGTTTATTCAAATAATAATTCTTTTATTACAGTTCAATGACTTTTTGAGAACGACATAAAAATAATTTTGTAACACTTCATGATTATAGAGGAACCAGTACATCAATTTTTAGATTCTTTCTGCATTGCGGGTATCAATTATCGTAAAAGTGATATAAGCATTCGGGGCAAATTTTCTTTGTTGCCCGAGCATTCCATTTTATTATTACAGCAAGCTGCGCAAAAAAAATTTCCCGGCTGCATGGTACTTTCTACTTGCAACAGAACTGAAATTTATGGAATATGCGATCATCCGCACGAGCTTATTGAAATGCTTTGCATTCATACGCATGGAAGCATGAAAGATTTTGTGGAACATGGATACCAATACAAAGGGCTTGCAACTGTAGAGCATTTATTCAAAGTGGCTGCTGGCCTGGATTCGCAGATAATAGGCGACTATGAAATTTTATCGCAGTTGAAACAAGCGGCAAAGCAGGCGAAAGAATATAATTGCGTTAATTCTTTTATGGAGCGTGTAATTAATTATGCGTTGCAATCATCAAAAGAAATAAAAACAAAAACAAAATTAAGTTCTGGTACAGTGTCCGTTTCTTATGCGGCAATTGAAATAATTAAAGAAAAAATTATTGATTTAAAAAATAAAAAAGTTCTTTTAGCGGGCACCGGAAAATTTGGAAATCATATTGCTAAAAATTTAAAAAATTATTTATCGGGCTCCTCACTTTTTTTTACAAATCGCACCGATAAAAAAGCTTTCTATCTTGCAAAAGAATGTGATGCAGCTTTTGTTCCTTATAAAGATGTAGCAATACATGCCAATGATGCTGATATTATTATTGTAAGTTCTGCTTCGGAAACTTATACCATTCATCCATCATTTTTTACGGTAAAAAAAACACGATTGATTCTGGATCTTTCTGTTCCTCAAAATGTTGATCCTGTTGTAAAAAATGTAAAAGGAATTACATTATTAAATGTGGATGAAATATCCGCAATACTTGATAAAACTATTTCTTTACGTGAAGCAGAAATTCCTAAAGCCTTGCAAATAATTAAAGATACCATGCTGGAACTGTGCAATTGGTATCGCAGGCAGGCAATAAGCCCGGCATTACAAATTGTAAAAAATCAATTATATGAATTGAGTGAAATACATTTTCCCAACCTCGCTTTTGAAAATAAAATTCATAAAACAGTATCTTCGCTTGCTGTGCAGTTGCACAGTCAAAATAATAAAGGCTGTCAATGCATCACCGCATTAAGCAGCTATCTTCACATGAATTGAAACAAGTGATTAAGATAGGAACCCGTGAAAGCCAGTTGGCTGTATGGCAGGCTACGCTTGTAAAAAATCTTTTGCAACAAAATGGATTTTCATCCGAACTTATTTTTATAAAAAGCGAAGGCGATGTGGATACCATTACGCCGCTTTATGAAATTGGTGTGCAGGGAATTTTTACAAAAACGCTTGACACAGCTTTATTAAATAATCGCATTGATATTGCGGTGCATTCAATGAAAGATGTGCCAACTCAATTAGCAAAAGGAATTAAACAAGCGGCAGTTTTAAAAAGAGGAAATTATAAAGATATTTTAGTTTATAAAAATGACTCTTCATTTTTAGAAAATAAAAACAGTAATGCAATTATTGCCACAAGCAGCATTCGGCGTATTGCGCAATGG
>JAICZH010000027.1 GCA_025933775.1 Chitinophagaceae bacterium | reverse complement strand
GGTATCGTTCCGGGCACTGGCTATAATAAAACCACTTTTCGTTTTAATGGCGAACAGAAATATGGCGGTTTAACATTGAATGCGAATGCAGCTTATTCCGTTGCCAATACTGATAGAACTTTGACTACTGCAGGTTTATATGGAAGTGGGGTAGGAAGTATGCAGGCATTGTACGGCTGGCCTACAACATACAATATCAAAAATTATATCAATCCTGATGGAACGCAACACCGGATATTTGCAGGAACAACTAGTTTGGAAGATGATATTGACAATCCTTTCTGGATCATTAATCAGGATAACCTAACATCAAAAACCGATCGTTTCACAGGCGGTATCAATGCCAATTTTAAAGTTACCAATTGGTGGGACATTACAGGACGTGTTGGTTATGACCAGTACACAACTAATGACTATACATTTATTGCCCCGGGATCTGCATTGATTCCGCTATATCAGAACGGGCGCCTCAGCAAAGACCTGGTTAACTATACCTATATTACAACAACTGTGATGACTAATTTTCACAAGAGCTTCGGGGATTTTGATACCCACCTGTTATTAGGAACTACTTCGGAGGATTTTAATACAAAAAATCAAAATCTTTGGGGATATGGCTTTAGTACTCCTGGTACTATTAGCTTTAATAATATGGAAACAACAAACAAATTTTTTACTGATGGAACAACGAGAAGACGTTTGGTAGGAGCTTATGGAGAAGTAGGCGTATCTTATAAAGATATTGTTTATCTCACCGCAACAGGCCGTAATGACTGGTCTTCTACACTACCTGTAAAGAACTGGTCTTATTTTTATCCTTCTATCAGCGGTTCTTTTATTTTTACACAATTGTTACCCGCAAATAACATTCTCTCATTTGGTAAACTACGTGCAAGCTGGGCCAGGGTTGGTAAAGATGCCAATCCCTATGCTACGAATACTTACGAAAACCCTCCGATTACCATTGGTTCTTTTATGGGTGTTGGTAATCAATACTACTCCGGTAACCCCAATTTGATACCCGAAATTCAAAATTCCTGGGAAGTTGGAGGGGCATTTAGATTTTTGAATGACCGGATTGGTTTGGATTATACCTATTATCATAATGAAACTCAAAATCAAATTGCACAACCCCGTTTAGCCCAATCCGGAGGGTTTATTTTCAGCGCTCTTAATTCCGGCTCGGTAATTAATAAAGGAATGGAAATAGCCCTTAACGGTAAGGTAATATCAAAAAGAGACTTTACATGGGATGCAACGCTCAATTTCTCCTATAACAGGGGTAGGTTAGGCGCTTTCCTTCCTGGTGTAGCTTATTTTTACCCGACAGATGCTCAATTTGGAACCATAAAAGCAGCGTCTATTCCCAACGGTGGCTATTTCTTGGGAATGACCGGCCAGGATTATTATCGTGAAACCGACGCAAATGGAAAAGAAATTCCAAACGGACGCTACATCATAGATACTAAAACCGGATTCTATAAAATCAACTCTACTAACCCGGTTGTAGGTAACCGTGAACCCGATTACATTGGCGGCTTTCAAAATACTTTCCGGTATAAAAAATTAACGCTATCCTTCCTTTTGGATATTCGAATTGGAGGAGATGTATTTAACGGAACCGATTATGCTATGGTTGTAAACGGTTTAAGTAAAAAAACTTTATTGAACGATCGACAGTCAGTAACTTTAACAGGAGTTAGCGATCAAACCGGAGCAGATACTACCATAACTTATAGTGCAGATCAATCATATACCATTGGTAGCGCCACGTATGCCGGTACCGAAAGAATTCATAGCTATTGGCTAAACTATGCAGCCAACTCTTATAACTTTATTACTTCAGTAAACTGGTTAAAACTTCGTTCAGTGTCGTTGGTATATGACTTCTCTGGCATATTGAAAAATCAAAAAGTTATTAAAGGACTTACTGCTACTGTAGTTGGAACTAACTTGTTTACATGGACCAACTATAAAGGAATGGATCCTGAAGTAAGCGCTGCTGGAGGAACAGGAGGCTCTGGTTCTACAGGTATTGATTACCTGGGAGTGCCTGCCGTAGCAAGTTTCACTTTCGGAGTAAATATTAAGTTTTAAATTCAAAAAAAATAAATCATGAAAAAAACAAAATATATTATACTTGGTTGCGCATTCGTAATCAGTTTTGCCTCCTGTAAAAAATGGTTGGACGTTAATACAGATCCGGATAATCCAAACAATCAAAGCGTTTTAATTCAAAACCGTGTTCCATGGATTGAACACTTTTACCAATACACCGCAGGGGTAACCAATTACCGCACTGCGCTTCAGGCAGGAGTTTATTATAGTAACACTGCTGCTGGTAATAGCTTTAGCACTACCTGGCAGTGCTCCAACGCCAATTCAACAACCCCGTACCAAACCTGGTTTATAGAAGTATCTTCCAACGTAGTGGATTTGTATAATTCTGCCAAGCAAAAAGGCGCTTATCATTATATGGCTGTGGCTGATGTTTTCCATGCCCTTGGTTATATGGAAATGCTGGATCTTTATGGTGAAATGCCTTACACACAGGCAGGAACAGGGAATCCAAGCCCTAAACCTGATGATGGTAAAACCATTTTTAATGGTTGCATGGACCATTTGAATGAAGCTATCGGCCTGTTTAATAAAACACAGGAAGTAGGCGCTCCATCTCTTGCTGCCGGGGATTTGTGGAATGGTGGAGACGTAAGCAAATGGCTGAAACTATGCTGGGGATTAAAAGCGCGCTACATGCTTAAACTTTCCAAAAAAACAGATTTGTTTAATGCGGATTCGGTTTTGTATTGTTTGTCTCAAGGACCTCAATCTAATGCTGATAATACAGTAGGACCGGGGTTAAACAACAGCACTGTAACCGATTATCTTGAAGGCGACCCTGTAGTAACCAATGGCAACTTCGATTATGCAGCTTATGGTAATAGTATTCGGATCTCCCAATATTATTACAACCTGCTGACCAATATGAATGGTTCCGGAGTAGTGGATCCCCGGATGTCTAAAATTGTACCTGCTTCTATGACTAATGTTAAATTAAATGGTTCAGGTCAGGTAAGTTCTTATACATGGAACCGTGGAATAGGAGTTGATTCTTATGACACAGCAACCCGTTTGCTAAAAGGAGGTCCTACTTCTATTCAAACGGCCACTTATGCCGTTTCAGATGTACAAAAAACTTATACTATTACTGATGGAACAGACCGCGCCAATTTTATCGCTTCTATAACCGCAGCAGGAAAAACCTTCACTACCAGTGGGAACAATGTAGTCGTAACCTACCCTGCAGGGTCCATTTACATAAACAGCAGCAACTATATCTATGCCGGCGATACTGCTTATGTAAACATGCGAAGTAACGCTGAAGCTACAACAGCCGTACTCGAACAGCAGTCGGTGCCAAATGATGTGAACTGGTATCCAAACGAAGCAGCATATAATGCAGGCGTTATTGGTTCAACAGGTTCCTTCCAGGTTCGCCCTGTTTCTGACCAGGACATTCTCACTTATTATGAAATGTGCTTTATTAAAGCGGAAGTTTATATGAGAAAAGGCGATCCTACTGATGCTTATACTGCTTACATTGCAGGCATTCAGGCTAATATGGATAAGATGCAAACTAAACTTGCTGAATGGCAAGGCGAAGGGTTTGATAAAAATGCTGCCGGGGTTATTATTCCTGATATGGAACCGATGAATCCAAATGATATTACCACCTATATGGCCAGCAGTGCTGTTGCACAAAGTGCAGGTACTTTAACCATGTCAGATATTATGCTGCAAAAATATATTGCCATGGGTTGTAGCATTGAAAACTATAACGACATGCGTCGGTTTGATTATAGCGCAGGAGATGTAGGTAGCTTTGGCGTTGTTTACCCGGGCTATCAAAGAGGTCCCTTATTTACAGGGCAGGCTCAATTGACAGGTAATTCACCAACAGATGTAAGATATTGGATGCGCCGCTGGGCATTACCTCCTACTTATGAAATAAATTATAACTCAATACATACACTTGCCTTAAACCCACATGCTACTGATCCGAATATCTGGAGTATGCCAATTTGGTGGGATACTCCAACGGATGATGCATACTATGGGTACCTCAAATAAAGTAATATAATGATCCAGTTTGTTTGAGTCAAATTTTATTTTCAATAAGTTGAGAGTGAGAATAATAATAACTATATTTTATTAGAGGCTCGTAAAAATAAGACTTCTCAATTCAAAGCGGGCACTAATTTTTAAAAACAAAAAATAGTAATTGATACATTTTTTTTAATGATATAATTCTAATCCTTTTTTTTCTCTCATCAAGTTTTCATAAGTGTTCGGTTTTATTTTCCAGAGGCTGCTGCAACAGCCTCTTTTATTTTTGTAATTTTTTTTAAATGATTAACAAAAAAATTTCCATTTGTTTTCTCAATTACAATTTCATAACTATTTCATCTTTTGTCTTTTCTTTTCGCTTTTAATTGTTCTTGCTGTTCCGTAGTTAAAATCTTTTTTAATTTTTCATTTTGTTCTTTGTGCAATCTTTTTAATTTTTCCCTTTTTTGTTCAGTAGTAAGATTGGGATTCGTCTTGAGAGCATCTTTTTGTTGCTTCATGCTTTTGCGCATTTCTTTCATATCGCCTCTTTGTTGGCTGGTCAGATGAAGGTCTTGCATCATTTGCAACTTTTGCTGTCTTTTATCTGTGTTGGTCATCCGTGTTTGTGAAGAATCTGTTTGCCGTTGCACCTGTGCATAGTTGCCTGTAATAATAAAGAAGAAAAGGATAATGAATATGATTGTTTTTTTCATAAAATTTTCTTTATAAGACTTTATGAAAATGTTTTGGCTTAATAACGGTAACTAAATTATAAATTCTAAAGATTTCTTTTTCAAACTTATTTTTTCGTCTACCCATCACCGTTATATAAAAAAAATTATAGCTCTTTATAAATTTTTCCATTTTTCATTACAAATACAATTTTGCGCAATGAACTTATGTTTGTAGAAGGATCGCCTTCTGCCATAATTATATCTGCAAATAATCCTTTTTTTATTCTGCCTATTTTACTACCATAGCCGAAAACATCAGCATTTACTGAGGTTGCAGAGCGCAAAACATCTAACGGTTTCATTCCGTATTCCACCATCAATTCCATTTCTCTTACATTTTCGCCATGGGGAAACACACCCACATCACCACCCATGCAAATGGTTACTCCATTCTTTAAAGCTGATTGAAAACTTTTTCTTTTTGCAACAATGGATGGTGGATCAGGATCAATTCCTTTCTTCCATCCTCTGTATTGTTGAATGGCTTCGTAAGCCGCAAGGGTAGGGCAGAGTGCAATACCTTTTTCTTTCATCAACTTAAAAATTTCATCGTCTCCATTGTTGCCATGCTCAATTGTATTTACCCCGCCCATAATGGCTCTTCGCATTCCTTCTTTTGTGGTGGAGTGAGCGGCAACTATGCGCCCGCTGCTGTGTGCAATGCTTACTGCCAAAGCAATTTGTTCAATACTGAATGTTGGCATTGTTTCGCCATCATCGCCCCAACCATAATCCGCATAAAGTTTTACTACATCAGCGCCTTTTCTTATTTGGGTATAAACTTCATTGGCCATATCTTCCATTCCGCTTACTTCTGCAGCGCCCTGCGGCAAATCAACATCAGCATTTTTATAATTAGGCCCATAAGTTCCTTTGGCAACAATTGCCCGCGTGGCAACAATAAGCCGTGGGCCGGGAAAAACATTTTTTTCAATGGCGGTTTTTAATCCCGCATCGTCATACATAGCGCCTTCGGTTCCTAAATCGCGCATGGTAGTGAAACCTGCCATCAGCGTGGCTTCCGCATGTGTTACTGCCCTTGCAGTACGCTCGGCTCTGCTTTCTTTCAGCACCTGATCGTTCCAGCTTACTTCGTTATACGGATGCAAAAATAAATGTGAATGCCCTTCAATTAATCCGGGCAAAAGCGTTGCATTTATTTCAATGATGCGTGTGTTGGCAGGAAGCTTAAAATTCATTTCGCCTGCTTCTTCAATTTTATTTCCTTTTACCAAAACCACCCAATTGTTGTGCATCGTTTCACCATCAAATACGCGTGAAGGTTTTAAAAGATAAAATGAATCAACCTGTGCATTGGCTGAAAAGCATAAAAAAAATAAGTTGATAAAAAATAATTTTTTCATAAATGAAAGATAAGAAATATAGAATATTGAATTGTTGAATTGTTTTATTGTTGAATTGTTTTATTGTTGAATTGATAATTTTTATGAAGCTTCAAAAAGTAACAATAAATCTGAAAATTAATTAATCGGAAATAATAATTATTCTGTTGAAAGGTAATGCCATTTCACTTAGAAGCTGTTAAAATTTATTTTAAAATATTTTGTTTTGAAAGAAATGAAACCTTAGTAGAAAAGCAATAATAGATGAATAATCAAACCTTATTACCTTATTGAGTTTTTGAATAAGGTAATAAGGTTAAAAACTTAGGTAAATAAATTTCTATTAAGGTTAAAATACAATCAAAAATTCTTTTCTAAAGCATGGCATATTTAAATTAGGGTTGTTGCTATCAGGCTCTTATTATTTTCTTGTAAAAAGATTTTATTTCTGCAACAGCAAAACCTTGATCGCTTTGAATTAAAAATTTCTCTTCTGATTGCTATCAATAACGCAGAGAAACTTTACAGGTGCTTGTTGAAAAAATCAAAAACAAAATAAAAGAAGGCAACTTGCAAAATAAATGAAGTCTTTTAATTAAAGGGATGAACCTTTTTCTAAAAGATTTTATTACCTTGAAATTATTTATACCAATGAAATTTTTACTCCTATTAATTTTTGTTCCTCTATTTTCTTTCTCCCAAAATTTTTCTAAAAAGAAATTCAGCGATGTAAACAAGAAGCTCAAAATGTAACTATCATCCGCGATACATGGGGCGTTCCGCATATTTATGGTAAAACGGATGCCGATGCTGTGTTTGGTTTATTGTATTCTGAATGCGAAGAAAATTTTAAAAAGGTAGAAGAAAATAATCTGGAAATGCTGGGGCGCTTTCTGAAATATATGGCCGCAAACAAATGTATGATGATTTGCAAATGCGATTGATTTACGACACGGTTGCAGCAATCAATGATTATAATCGCAGCCCGTTATGGTTAAAAAAATTATGCGATGCCGCTGCTGATGGCATCAATTATTATCTCTACAAACATCCCGAAGTAAAACCTGCTGTACTCACTTATTTTAAACCATGGTATGCGTTGCTTCGTACAAACGGCAGCATTTCAGCTACGCAAAACGGTGGCATAACTATTAATGATATGAAAAATATTTATCCGTCGGATGATAATACAGCTTATCAAAATAAATATATTCATTCGTATGATGCAGCCCCAACAGGCTCGAATGGCTTTGCTGTAGCGCCTTCCAAAACTCTTTCAGGAAATGCAATTCTTTATATTAATCCGCATGTAACTTTTTATTATCGTACCGAAGTGCAAATGGTGAGTGATGAAGGATTAAATGCATATGGCGCTGTTACGTGGGGAACTTTTTTTGTGTTTCAGGGTTTCAACCAATATTGCGGATGGATGCATACTTCAGGCGAAACAGATGTTGCGGATCTGTTTAAAGAAACTGCTGTAAAAAAAGACGATTCGTTATTTACAAAATATGATGATAAGCTAATACCTGTGCAAACAAAACAGTTTGTAATAAAATATAAAAAAGATAATGGCTATGGTGAAGAAAAATTTACAACATATCATACCATTCACGGCCCGGTGATGGGCAGCAGAAACGGACAGTGGCTTAGTTTGCGCGAAAATAATCGTTCTCTGAAAGCTTTAATGCAATCGTGGCTTCGCACCAAAACAAAAGGTTTTGCTGATTTTAAAAAAGTAATGAACCTTCGTTCCAATACTTCTGATAACACTGTGTTCGCCGATAACAAAGGCAACATTGCTTACTGGCATGGTAATTATGTTCCGCGAAGAAATAAAAATTTTGATTACAGCGAACCTGTTGATGGCAGCGTTTCTCAAAGCGATTGGAAAGGAATTTATGCGCTCGATTCAATCGTGCATGTGTATGATCCGGCAACAGGGTTTATAAAAAATTGCAACTCCACGCCTTTTACTGTTTCCGGCAAAAGCAGTCCGCATAAAGAAAATTATCCCGTTTACATGGCGCCTGATGGTGAAAACTTTCGCGCATTGAATGCGGCAAAACTATTAAGCAATGCAAAAAATATTACCATTGATAAAATGATTCATGATATTGGATACAGCCATTACCTTGCTGCGTTTGATGTAATTATTCCGGCATTAGTCAATGATTATAATTCTTTATCCCAAAATGATTCTTTAAAAAATATTCTAAAAGATGCCATTGCATTTTTAAATGTATGGGATAAAAATTCTTCTGATACATCCATTGCCACAACTGTTGCCATTGAATTTGGTTATCGCTTTTTACAAAAAACGCCGCCTGCTGCAAACAGGTTTCAAACAACACATGCAGTGGAACGATTAAAAAATTTACTTGCAGTAACCACTTCATCTGAAAGATTAAATTTATTAAAACAAACACTTGAAGACCTTACCAAAAGATTCGGTACATGGAAAATTGTATGGGGTGAAGTGAACCGTTACCAACGTCCCGATGATGGAAAATTTGATGACGCAAAGCCAAGCCTCGCCGTAGGTTTAGGTTCTTCTGCATTTGGTTCATTGCCTTCTTTTGCATCGCGCCGTTTCCCCGGAACCAATCGCCGTTACGGCATTTCAGGCAATAGTTTTGTTGCCTGCGTGGAATTTGGAAAAAAAGTAAAAGCAAAATCAATTGTTACCGGCGGCCAGTCTTTTGATCCTTTGTCAAAACATTACATTGATCAGGCGCAAATGTTTATTGACGGAAATTTTAAAGATGTATTTTTTTACAAAGAAGATGTAATGAAACATGCTGAACGCAAATATCATCCGGGAGAATGAAGTAAGAATTAAGAATTGAGATAAAAATTCACTACACTCATAATTCACAATTCACAACTCACAATTGCGTATAGCCATCACCGTTAGTTTCCTGTTTTGTATTTAATTTATTAAAAAAACCCTGCATCTACAGGGTTTTACAAGCAATTAGCATTTTTGATTTTATCTTAAAAAAAGCATCTCACGATATTTAGGTAATTCCCAATATTCATCATCAACCAATAACTCAAGTTTATCTACATGGTATCTTATTTTATCAAAATGGCTTTTTACCGTATCGCAATAAGCAATGGCTTTTTTGCGGCTGTCGGAAATTTTATTGGCAGCTTTTCTCGCTTCTATCATAGATTCTACGCTGGAACTAATTTGTGAAATGTGTTCCGAAATTTTTGAAGCGATTTGTTTTTGATTACAATAACCGGCTTCACCAATGCCAATATTTTTTAAACCCTGAATATTATTTATTAAAACATTCTGATATTTTATAGAGGCCGGAAGTATGTAAGTGGTTGCGAGGTCACCAATCACTCTTGCTTCTATCTGAACTTTTTTTACATAATTTTCAAGCATGATCTCGTGCCTTGCTTCCAGCTCGCTGTGTGTATAAATATTATGATGTTCAAATAATTTTTTTGCTTTTGGCGTAACAAACGCATCCAATGCAAGCGGAGTAGTTTTTACATTGGGCAATTTTCTTTTCTCAGCTTCTTTTTCCCATTCATCACTATAATTATTTCCTTCAAATAAAACAGATTTACTTTCTACAATATATTTTTGAATGATCTGCATAATGGCCACTTCTTTCTTTTCACCGCCATCAATTAATTTATCTACTTCTACTTTAAATTGCGAAAGTGTTTCACCCAAAATTGTGTTTAAAACTGTCATGGCAGAAGCGCAATTCGCAGCAGAGCCTACAGCCCTGAATTCAAATTTATTTCCTGTAAATGCAAATGGCGAAGTGCGGTTCCTGTCAGTATTATCGAGCATTAATTCAGGAATGCTTTTATGAATATCTAATTTTAAAATGGCTTCATCCTGTTCGTCAAATTTATCGCCAACTCTTTTTTCAATTTGTTTTAAAACATCAGTCAAATATTTACCAATAAAAATAGAAATGATGGCCGGAGGCGCTTCATTAGCGCCCAACCTGTGATCGTTACCTGCAGAAGCAATGGATGCTCTTAATAAATCTGCATGATCATGAACCGCTTTAATGGTGTTTACAAAAAATGTAAGGAACATTAAATTTGTTTTCGGCGTTTTACCGGGAGATAATAAATTTACTCCGGTGTTAGTTGCCATGCTCCAGTTGTTATGTTTTCCGCTTCCGTTAATTCCTGCAAAAGGTTTTTCATGAAGCAATACCATCAGGTTATGATTTTTTGCAACACGGGTCATTACATCCATTAATAAAGTATTGTGATCAACCGCAAGATTTACTTCTTCAAAAATCGGCGCACATTCAAATTGTGAAGGCGCTACTTCATTATGTCTTGTACGAAGCGGAATACCGAGCTTGTATGCTTCTGTTTCATAATCGCGCATGAAAGCATAAATTCTTTCAGGAATGGAGCCAAAATAATGATCTTCTAACTGTTGTCCTTTTGCAGGTGCATGGCCAAACACAGTGCGGCCGGTCATTACAATATCCGGGCGGGCATTGGCAATGCCTGCATCTATTACAAAATATTCCTGTTCCCAACCAAGCGTGGGTTTTACGGCAGAAACATTTTTATCAAAATACTGGCACACATCTATGGCGGCTTTATCCAATGCAACCAATGCTTTTAATAATGGCGTTTTTGCATCCAACGATTCACCGGTGTAAGAAACAAAAATGGTTGGGATGCATAAAGTTTTGCCATGCCCAATTTCTATAATGAATGGAGGAGAAGACGGATCCCATGCGGTATATCCGCGTGCTTCAAATGTTGCTCTCAAGCCACCGCTGGGAAAAGAAGATGCATCAGGTTCTTGCTGAATTAAAGCTGCTCCATCAAATTCTTCGAGTGCACTGCCATCGCTTTTTAAAGTAAAAAATGAATCATGCTTTTCGGCAGTAGCGCCCGTTAATGGTTGAAACCAATGCGTATAATGCGTTACGTTTTTTGTTTCAGCCCAGGCTTTTAAACCAGCTGCAATTTGATCGCCCATTTTGCGATCAATTTTATTTTGAGTTTTAATAGAAGCTACCAAACTTTTATATGCTTCATCACTTAAAAATTGTCTTGCGGTTTCTAATGAAAAAACATTTTCTCCGAAAATCGCTGTTATTTTTTTCGATTCAGGAGCCTGTTGTGTTTTTGTATCTGAAATTAAATTGTAAAGAGCATTAAGCCGTAAAGATTGCATTTTTTTAAATTTAGATTGCAAAAAAACACCTTATCAATCAGAAAAACAAAGTTTTTTTACGAATGTGATTAAAATTTTAACAACTGTGGATAAATTATAAAATATAATAGAAAATTTTTATTTGAGATAACTTTTAATCTTTTTCCAATCGGTATAGCAAATTATTGGAGTAATGATAAAGGCAAAATAGATGCTTCTATATCTTACAATCGAGCCAATTATCGGGATGGTATAACCGATAACAAGAAACATGGTTACAGTAAAAAAAATGCAGAAACAAATAAAAGGATTTAGCCCAATATTTTTTTTTCTGAAAAAAATAAATAGTAAAAATAATATTTCATAAAAAAATATTTCTAATGATAACGGGATATAAAAAAAATTATCATATTCTGTAAGGTAAGGCCGCATAAAACTATGATTAAGTGCTTGGGGAATATTATTAAAAAAACTTCTGAAGTTGGCATACAATGGATTAATATTTATTGCCGATGCAGCGCGTTGTGCAATTAAAATAAAATCCCTTTGTCTGCTGGAAACGTGCTCAGGCAAGTTAAATGCATCTGGTAAAAGTTCGGTACAAAAAAATAATATGGTAATTAAAAGATATACTCCGCAAAATATGATGAATGTATATTTTGGTTTTCTCTCAGCAAGCAGCCATGCTATAATTGCCGGCACTAATATTATAAAAACAAAATTGCGCAAAAGAAGAATAATAAATAAAAATAACAGTGATAAAAAAATTCTTCTGAATGTATAGTCTTTATTTTTTATCATAAAAAATAAATGATAAATAAATAAAGAGAGCGATAAATAAATTAAGCCATCCCTATGAATGGCACTGCTGAAATAAATAACGGATGGCAAAAGAAAAATGCAAACAATTACAACCAATTTATTATCCGGAAATATTTTTATAAAAATCCGGTAAAGGCCTACTGTTCCGAAGAAAATTAAAAAATTATAAAAGAGAGAATTGATAAAAAAATTGGTTAGGCTGAAAATATTAAATACCGAAAGCATTTTAATGATAAGATTACTTCTTGCATCGTTCCAAAAAGAATCAGCGCTTTCTAAAAAAGCGCCATAACCATTGTTGGGATTGGCTTGAAAAATATTCGTAAAATATTCGTGGGGATTTTGAAACAATAAATGATATTCATCAATACCCTGTAATTGAAAACCCACACTATCCGAAATGGCTTGATGATAGAGGTTAATATATGCATTCACGATTCCAACAAGAACTCTTATTAAAAATAATACAATAAGCAATCGTTTTTCAAGCCCTGATTCTTTAAAAAATTTTATATGAATAATGAGCTGGCAAAAAAGAATAAGATATAATGTAAAAAGTAAATAAAACAAGCAGTAAAATTTTTAATTGTTGGAAGATAGAAAAAAATATTTGCATTAATTTTTATTGATAAGCGGACATTGTAAATTTGCACTTCTAATTAATTATGGAAATTACATTTGAAACTGCTGAAAAGCTCGGACTAAAAAAAGATGAATTTGAAAAAATTATCCAAATACTTGGCCGCACTCCCAACTTTGCTGAGCTAAGTGCTTACTCTGTAATGTGGAGTGAACATTGTAGTTATAAAAATTCAATCAAATGGCTGAAAACATTGCCCCGTGAAGGTTCTAAGCTATTGGTTAAAGCCGGAGAAGAGAATGCCGGCCTTATGGATATTGGTGATGGCTTAGGGGTTGTTTTTAAAATTGAAAGCCATAATCATCCATCAGCCATTGAACCATTTCAAGGTGCAGCAACAGGAGTAGGTGGTATTCACCGCGATATTTTTACAATGGGCGCAAGGCCGGTTGCAGCTTTAAATTCTTTGCGATTCGGAAATTTACAAAACGAAAAAACAAAACATTTATTAAGCGGAATTGTTCACGGCATTGGTCATTATGGTAATTGCTTTGGTGTGCCTACGGTTGGTGGTGAAATTTATTTTGAAGATTGTTATCATACCAATCCATTAGTGAATGCGATGAGTGTCGGAGTTGTGCGTATAGGCGACACCGTTAGTGCCACTGCATCGGGCAAAGGCAATCCTGTTTTTATTGCAGGAAGCGCCACCGGAAAAGATGGAATGGGCGGCGCCGCATTTGCATCCGCAGATATTACCGATAACAGTGTGGAAGATCTTCCCGCAGTTCAGGTAGGTGATCCGTTTCAGGAAAAAAAATTATTGGAAGCATGCCTGGAGGTGGTTGAAACCGGCGCCGTTGTTGGCATGCAGGATATGGGCGCTGCGGGCATTATTTGTTCTACTGCTGAAACCAGCGCCAAAGGCGGCGTCGGCATGAATATTTATTTAGATAAAGTTCCCACAAGACAGCGCAACATGAAAGCGTGGGAATTGTTGTTGAGCGAAAGCCAGGAAAGAATGTTGTTAGTTGTAAAAAAGGGAAGAGAAAAAGAAGTGATTGATATTTTTACAAAATGGGATTTGCCTTGTTCGCAAATCGGTGAAGTAACAACGGGTGATGAACTTTGCTTTTATATGAATGATGTTTTGGAAGTAAAGATTCCTGCAGAAAGTTTAGTGCTTGGCGGCGGCGCTCCTGTGTATGAAAGAAAATATAACGTTCCCGCCTATACGAAAAAAATAAAAAGTTTCGATAGTAATAAAATTTCCATTCCTGATAATTTAAAATCTATTGCAGAAAAAATAATTGTTTTATCAAACATTGCTTCAAAAAAATGGATATACCATCAATATGACAGCACTGTGGGTACAGCAAATCTCAACACCAATGAACCTTCCGATGCAGCGGTAGTGGCGATAAAAGAAACATCGAAAGCATTGGCGCTCACAACAGATTGTAACAGCCGTTATGTATTTGCTGATCCGTACATTGGCTGCATGATTGCGGTGGGCGAAGCGGCACGAAATATTGTATGTAGCGGCGGCAAGCCATTGGGCGTTACAAATTGCCTCAATTATGGAAACCCTTATGATCCTGAAGTGTATTACCAGTTTGTTGAAAGTATAAAAGGAATGACTGCAGCGTGTAATAAATTTGATACGCCTGTCACTGGCGGCAATGTAAGTTTTTACAATCAGTCGCCTTCGGGGCCAGTGTATCCTACGCCAACTATAGGAATGGTGGGGCTTTTGGAAGATGCAAGTAATAAAATGACTTTGGATTTTAAAAATGAAGGCGACATAATTTATGTATTAGGCAAAAGTGTAAATGATATTAATTGCTCAGAGTATCTGCACAAAATATGTGGCGTAGAATTTTCCCCCGCGCCTTATTTTAATTTAGATGAAGAACTTCGTGTACACGACACCGTTAGTATGTTGATCACAAAAAAACTAATTGAATCTGCGCACGATATAAGTGAAGGGGGCCTTTTTGTAACGCTTGCTGAGAGCGCATTTCACAGGCTGCTTGGTTTTAATGTTGCGCAAAAATCTTCTATTCGTAAAGATGCGTTTTGGTTTGGCGAAGCACAGGGAAGAGTGGTTGCTACCATAAAACCAGAGAACATTAAACCATTTGAAGCATCATTAACGGTTCCATTTGAAAAAATTGGAACTGTTACAGATAGAGATATTGTTATTGATAAAGATAATTGGGGAAATATAAAAGATTGGTTCGAAAAATATGATAATGCGATTGGAAATTATTTTAAAGATTATATGCCTGAATAAATGAACAAGCAATCAAACATTGTGGTAACAGGAGCAGCAGGATTTATTGGAAGTTGCCTGGTTTCATTTTTAAATAATAAAGGATATAACAATCTTATTTTAGTTGATAATTTTTCCCGGGCAGATAAAAATATAAATCTTAATGGAAAAACTTTTTTACATAAAATAGAAAGAGAAATTTTTTTTCAATGGATAAAAAATGAAAAACCGAAAATTGAATTTGTGTATCATATCGGCGCAAGAACCGATACCGCTGAATTTGATTATTCCATTCACGAACATTTGAATGTTGATTATTCAAAAAAAATCTGGAATTATTGTGTAGAAAAAAATATTCCCCTTGTGTATGCATCTTCTGCGGCAACATATGGCGCTGGTGAGTTGGGTTATAGTGATGATGAAAATAGAATCAAAGATTTAAAACCTTTAAATCCATATGGAGTTTCTAAAAATGAATTTGATAAATGGGTTTTGCAACAAATTAAAGATGATTTAAAAATTCCGCCGGCGTGGGCTGGATTAAAATTTTTTAATGTGTATGGCCCGAATGAATATCATAAAGCAAGAATGGCCAGCGTTATTTTTCATTCATACCATCAAATTATACAAAATGGTTTTGTAAAACTTTTTAAATCGCACAAGCCTGAATTTAAAGATGGCGAGCAACTGAGGGATTTTATTTATGTAAAAGATGTTCTTAAAATTTGTTATTGGTTTTTAGAGTGCTGGCAAATAGATCTGCAAACTTTTATTTCAGGAATTTATAATGTGGGCACGGGCAATGCAAGAAGCTTTAATGATTTGGTAAAAGCAACTTTTGCAGGCCTCGATATGAAACCGGAAATAAAATATATTGATATGCCTGAGGACATCCGAAACACTTATCAATACTACACTCAGGCCGAAATGCAGAAAATAAAAAATGCAGGGTATAATGAAAAAATGTTTTCACTCGAAGAAGGCGTTGACGATTATATAAGAAACTATTTAAAAGAAAAAAAATATTATTAAATTTTTTGTGCTAAATTATTTATGAACAGTTAACCATTTTAATTGGTTTATTTTAAAAAAGGTGTCAAAAAAAATTTCCCATTTTTTCCACAAATCTTAATCTTTACTTTTTACCAACAATAAATAAGTGTAAGTTTGCATGACCTCACGGATTTTACATTTCACTTTTCCCGTTGGTCAGTTTTTAAGTCGTCGTTCAAGCAGCAATATTTTTCCAGTTGTTTTGAATGGCATTTTATTTTTAAAACAAATGTCAAAAAAAAATAAATGACTAAATACATTTTTGTAACCGGCGGGGTTACTTCTTCATTGGGTAAAGGTATTATTGCCGCTTCCCTTGCAAAGCTTTTGCAGGCAAGGGGTTTAAAGGTTACGATACAAAAATTTGATCCCTATATTAATGTAGATCCGGGAACGTTGAATCCCTATGAACATGGCGAATGTTTTGTAACAGAAGATGGCGCTGAAACCGATCTCGACCTCGGCCACTATGAAAGATTTCTCAACATTTATACATCGCAGGCAAATAATGTAACTACTGGAAGAATTTACCAAACCGTAATTAATAAAGAAAGAGCCGGAGATTATTTAGGAAAAACTGTGCAGGTAATTCCACACATAACAGATGAAATTAAAAGAAGAATTTTATTGCTGGGCCAAAATAATGAATACGATATAATTATAACAGAAATTGGCGGAACGGTTGGCGATATTGAAGGACTTCCTTTTATTGAAGCAGTTCGCCAGTTGCAATGGGAAATGCCTGAAGAAGATTGCATCATTGTTCATCTTACATTGATTCCTTATTTAAAAGCCGCCAAAGAGCTAAAAACCAAGCCCACACAGCATAGCGTGAAATTGATGAGTGAGAATGGAATTCATCCTGATATAATTGTTTGTCGTACCGAGAAGCCACTTACCGATGATCTCAAAAGAAAAATTGCCTTGTTTTGTAATGTAAAACCCAATGCAGTAATTGAAGCAGCAGATGCATCCACTATTTATGAAGTGCCCATTTATATGTTGCGCGAAAAATTGGATTTAATTGTTTTGAAAAAATTAAATATTACAAATTATAACGAACCTGAACTTGGAAGATGGAAAGAATTTTTAGAGAAGCTGCGCCATCCGTTGAATAAAGTAACCATTGGCCTCATCGGAAAATATATTGAGCTCCAGGATGCTTATAAATCTATTTTGGAATCTTTTATACATGCCGGTGCTATGAATGATTGTAAAGTACAAATAGTAAATGTGCACAGCGAATTTATTAATGAAGAAAATGTTTCTGAAAAATTAAAAGGGCTTGATGGGTTGCTTGTGGCCCCCGGCTTTGGTTTCAGAGGAGTGGAAGGAAAAATTATTGCAGTAAAATACGCTCGCGAAAATAAACTTCCTTTCTTTGGAATTTGTCTCGGAATGCAAATGGCTGCTATAGAATTTGCAAGAAATGTATTAGGAATACCAAATGCTAACTCTACTGAAATGCAACCCGACACTGCAAATCCTGTAATAGATATGATGGAAGAACAAAAGAAAATTACCATGAAGGGAGGCACGATGCGATTGGGTTCTTATCCGTGTGTTATAAAAGAAAATACATTGGCGCATCATATTTATGGAGTTAATGAAATTTATGAAAGGCATCGTCACCGCTGGGAATTTAATAATAAATACCTGGAGCGTTTTGAACAGGCCGGAATGATTGCAAGTGGCATCAATCCTCAAACAAACCTGGTAGAAATATTGGAATTAAAAAATCATCCTTTCTTTATAGGTGTACAATACCATCCTGAATTAAAAAGTACTGTTGAAAATCCGCAACCCATTTTTGTACATTTTATAAAAGCGGCAAAAGATTTTAGCGTTGCTAATAAATTTGTCGAGCCTGTCAATATGCAAGGCGAATTGAGCAATTAAATCATCGCTGGGTTTTTAATTTAGCTTCTCTCTTGCTATAATTCAGACGTCATGCATTAGCGTTTTTACAATTTCTTATTTCTGGCATAATATTAACGGATTACTAAGTAAGTGGCTTAAACCCAAAAGCGCAAAGCCACGTCTATAATGTATATTTGCCACTTTAAAATTTTTAAAAACGTAAAAATCGTGATAATAAAAAAATTACTTTTCAGCACACTTTTTTTAATGGCTTTTACTTCTTACGCACAAAACACATACATAGGAAAAAGCGATCCCGATGCAAAAAAAATTTTGGATGATGTAAGCGCTAAATTTAAAACATATAAATCGGTTATGGCTCATTTCACACTTAAAATTGAAAACCCTTCCGGAAAAGTTTTAGGAACAAAAACCGGAGTGGTAAATATGGAAGGTTCCAAATATCGCGTCAGCATTTCAGGTCAGGAAATTTACAGCGATGGAACTAATATATGGACGTATGATAAATCGGCCAATGAAGTTCAGATCACTAAGTTCGATGCATCTGCAAATACTATTACTCCACAAAAAATGTTTACTAATTTTTATGATAAAGATTTTTTGTATAAACTAAACGATGAAAAAAAATCGGGCAATAAAACCCTTGAAGAGATAGAATTAACTCCTGTAGATAAAACAAAATCTTTTTTTAAAGTATTGGTAGATGTTGATAAAAAAACAAAGACGATTGTAAGCACCGAAGTTTTTCAAAAAACCGGCGACCGGTATATTTATACTGTTACCAGCATGAAAGTAAATACCAATATTCCCGATAAATTATTTGAATTTAATGTGAAAGATTATCCCAAAGTAGAAGTAGTGGATCTGAGATAACCCTAAACTTCTAAACCTTCTAAACCTTTTCTAAACCTTTCTAAACCTTTCTAAACCTTTCTAAACCTTTCTAAACCTTTCTAAACTTCTAAACCTTTCTAAACTTTTATTTAATAACAATACTTTTCTGATTATTTTTTCCTCTTTTGAAAATATTATAAATAGAAGCCAGAATAAAAATACCTCCAAGCACTACAACTATTGAAGGCCCCGCCGGAAAATCATAATGGAAAGAAAAATTTAAACCGAAGAAACCACCCAAAATACTTATGATTAGCGCAATTATAAGAACGGCTGCTTTCTTTTTTGCAATCATAATTGCCGATACAGCCGGAATAATTAAATATGAAAAAACCGGAATCACTCCATTTACTTTTACGGCAAAAACAATTGCTAATCCAATCGTGATATAAAATAAAAAATTCCAGATGTTGAAAATACCTACCAAATGGTTTACTCCATTTTCAAATGATTCCGTAAGCCCAAAAAATTTTCTGAAAAATATTACTTGTACTAATAAAAGAATTCCAAAAATGATTGCAATTAATTTTATTTGTTGCCAGCTTACTGATAAAATATTTCCAAACAAAACTTCCTGTATATCCGAATCACCATGCGGTGTTTTTGAAATGAATAATACCGTAAGCGCCGATGCAAATGCATATAATATTCCAATGATGGCTTCTTGTTTCAAACGCTTATCGCGTATATTAATAAACGACATCAGCAATGCGCCCGCCAATGTAAATATTAATGGAATAGACGTAAGTCCCGTACCGATGAATGCTGCGAAAGCCACGCCCAGTGAGGATATTTGGCCAAGCGCCAAATCAACAAACACGATGCCGCGGCCTACCACATGCACTCCTAAATATGATAATAATATTCCGGTAATTACCGCAACGGTAAACGCCTGCACCATAAATGGCAATTGAAACATTTCAAACATGCTGTATAAATTTTAAAAGCAAATATTAATAATTATATCAAATAAAATAATTAATATTTTTTTAAACCAAAATTATTTTGTGCTATAAAAATTATTTCAACGCCGCGATCAAATGATCAATATCGTAATCAAATAAATCAAAATAATTTTTTATAGAAGGAAACCCTCCGGTAGAAGTGGCGAGTGTTAATTCTTTTGCGCCGGTTTGTTTGGAAACTACGTCAGATGATGAAGTAGTAAAATACGGTGATGAAATAATCACTTTTATATTATCGGCTTTTACTTCTTTAATCACTTTTACCAATTGCGATGGCGATGGCGGAATGCCGGGCTTTGGCTCCATAAAGTCAACAATGTGCAATCCGAAACGCCTTTCAAAATAAACCCATTCATTATGGTAAGCAATTAATGGAGTACCTTTGTAAGGCGCCATCTTGGCTTGCCACTCCTGCATCTTCGCATTTATCTTGCTAAAAAAAGTTTGCAAATTATTTTCATAAAAAGATTTGTTATCAGGGTCTAATCTTTCCAAACCATTGGCAATATTTCTGGCGATTACTTTTCCATTCAATGGGTCGAGCCAGTAATGCGGATTGCCATAAATATGAATATCGCCTTCGCCGCGATTGATAGAAGAAGGAACCTGCAACAATCCAACTCCTTCCGATGCATCTACATAACCTGCAGAACCTTTTTGAATTTTAGGATTGCGTGAGCTGGTAAGCAATTGCGGCGACCATCCAATTTCCAAATCAAGGCCCACGGTTACAAACATATTAGCATTGGATAAGCTGATAATGTAGCTGGGCTTGGGATCTACAAAGTGCGGATTCTGATAACCTTCTGCAATTGACATTACAGAAACTTTATCGCCGCCAATCATTTCAGTAATGCTTTTTAAATCGGTAGTGGTGGTAACTACTTTAATTGTTTTTGCATTGGTAACAAAAAATAAGTTTAATAAAAAACTAAGGAGTACAATTGATTTTATTTTCATGATTATTTTATTTCTTTAAAATTTTTTTTTAAAATTAATATTGATGAGCGCCGTGTGCGCCGATGATAAATATCCATCGAAGCCATGCCTGATTATAATTTGGTTCTACATTTACTGTGGTATGTTTTGCTTCTATTTCTATTTTTTGAAATTCGGTTGCATACCATCCGGCAGTGAGCGAATAAGCCTGCTCTAAAATATTTTTATTGTATGGCTTTTGCGCATAATCATATCTTCCTGTTATAAACCATCGCTTTGCAATCTGATCTTCTACGAATGAATAAAAACCAATTGAATTATGCGCTTCATCAGATGCATATTTTGCATTGCTGTAAAAAAATTCATTTTGCCACACCAAAGATTTATACGTATTCATTTGCACCGGTTTCCATTTATAAGTAAGATCGGCTGCTGCAATATTGGTATTTGCGGATGAATCATTAGGTCCTGAAATGCCCGTGAATCCAAGCTCCAGCGTAGCATTATCATTTAAGGTAAAAACATTTTTTAAATGGGCTAAATAAATAAAACGATTGTTATCTCCTCTGTAAAAACTGGGCGATTCAGAAGCGCCGGATGTTGCCTGAAAAACCAGTTCCTGGTAAAATGATTTTGCAGGAGTGAGCCAACTCAAAGATGCACCTTCATCATTTAATCCTTCTTCGCCAAAATAATTTACATACGCCGCAGGTAAATCAACAAAAGGAAGCGCATGAGGATGCACCGGATTTATTTTACCCACATCTTCTCTGAATTTTCCAACTTTCAATTGCAGCTTCGCCGGCAATGTAAGAGTTGTAAGATAGCCTTCCTCTACTTCTGCGCCATATTTATGTGTGATGGGATCTCTTGAAAAAGAAATAAAAAAATCTGCACGAATATAAGGATCAACAACGGATTGAAATGATAGTTCAGCTTCATCTAAATACGCATCAAAATTTTTTTTGCCTTCGCTGATGTACGATCCTCTGAAATCAGCCACTACACCTATATCCGGGTTACTGTTCCGGGGCGATCTGTTTGTTTGCGGCGCAGGTTGTGGGTTGCCTGCCTGCATTTGTTCGGTAATTTGTTTTAGCAAAACAGAATCTGTGGCGGTGCTATCTGTTTGAGAAAATAATTGCTGGCAAAAAAAACAGGCCGGCAATAAAACGATAAGTAGTTTGTTCATTTATTTTTTTTGAAACAATGTTGCAATATATAAAATTTAAAATTATAATGATTGCCCAAATAATATGTCATGTACGTGTAAGTAGTTTGGTTTTATAAAATTTTTATAAATTAATAACAAAACCATAACTGATAATGATCAACGTTAATAAAAATTAGGATACCGATACCTTTAAGGAATAATTTTTGTTTAAATTACTTTTTATTTAACCTTATAAATTATTTATTATGCCTATCGTAAAAGTTATTGAAGTAATTGCATCTTCAGAAATAAGTTTTGATGATGCGGTAAAAGGCGCCGTTGCCGAAGTATCAAAAACCGTAAAAAATATTGATTCGGTTTATGTAAAAGATTTTAAAGTGCATGTAGATGGAAATAAAATATCATCGTATGGCGTTATTTGTAAAGTATCTTTCAGAGTAGATGAAAAATCATAAATAAAAAAATAGTTTTTAAAAAAAAGAGGGGACAAACTCCCTCTTTTTTATTATTATAATTTTATCATTACACATTCACCACTTGCACAGCTGTGCCATAGCACAATACTTCAGTTACTCCATTCATCACTTCATTAGCATCGTAACGGATATTAATAATGGCATTAGCGCCTCTTTCGTTTGCATGTTGTATCATATGCTGATAGGCTTCCACTCTGGTTTTTTCACACAAGTCAACATAAATTGAAATGGTTCCACCAAAGAGTGTTTGCAAACCGCCCGCAATGTTACCAAACAAGCTACGCGACCTTACCGTGATGCCGCGAACAATTCCTAAATGTTTTATTATTTTATATCCTTCAAGCTGGTTGCTCGATGTAACAAGTTGTTCATCTACCATAATTGTATAGTTTTATTACTACAAATTTAACATACTTTTTCCCGACGCAATTATTAGCATCGTTTTTGTTTTATTGGTTGTTCGTAATTTGCGCACTTTACATTTTTAATTTAAATTTTATTGAAATAAAATGCTACAAACTGCAGAAGACATTCGTTTGTTGAATGAAAAAATTAATCATTCCGCTTCTTTCCTTGATAAGATTCACGCTGAAATAGGTAAAGTAATCGTAGGGCAAAATCACATGGTGGAGCGGCTGTTAATCGGCCTCTTAAGCAATGGACATATTTTGCTGGAAGGCGTGCCAGGACTGGCCAAAACATTATCCATACGTTCGCTTGCGCAAACAATCAATGCACAATTCAGCCGCATACAATTCACTCCGGATCTGTTGCCTGCAGATGTGATAGGAACTATGATTTATAATCAGCAAAAAAATGAATTCATGGTTCGTAAGGGTCCTATTTTCGCCAACTTTATTTTAGCAGATGAAATAAACCGGGCGCCTGCAAAAGTGCAAAGCGCTTTACTTGAAGCAATGCAGGAAAGACAAGTTACTATCGGAAACCATTCTTATATTTTAGAAGAACCGTTTTTGGTTTTAGCCACGCAAAATCCTATTGAGCAGGAAGGAACCTATCCATTGCCTGAAGCACAGGTTGATCGTTTTATGCTGAAAGTTATTATTGATTACCCTACTAAAACTGAAGAGCAGGCCATCATTCGCCAAAATGTTCAGGGAATACAACGGTCATGGGTAAACGCAGTTGTATCCACTCAAGAAATATTAAATGCGCGCGAACTGGTAAGGCAGGTATATATGGATGAAAAAGTAGAACAATACATTATTGATATTGTATTTGCAACACGCTATCCTGAAACCTATAATTTAAATAAATTAAAACCATTGATTTCTTTTGGCGGTTCGCCAAGAGCCAGCATTAACCTGGCTTTGGCGGCAAAGGCGTATGCTTATTTAAACAAACGCGGCTATGTAATTCCTGAAGACGTAAGAAATATTTGCAAGGATGTTTTGCGGCATCGCATCGGGTTAACTTATGAAGCAGAAGCAGAAAATATAACTGCTGAAATGGTGATAACAGAAATTTTGAAAGCGGTGAATGTACCTTAGTAAAGTACGATGTTTAATGTTTAATATACGATATAAATTAATTCATAAATAATCAAACAGTGAACAAAGAAATAAATTAGAATTCTGATTTTTCATTAATTCAATAATAAAATAATTCAATAATTGTCCTTAACCACTGCAGAAATAGTAAAAAAAGTAAAGGAGCTTGAGATCATCAGTAAAAAAATTACCACACATCTTTTTACGGGTGAATATCATTCTGCATTTAAAGGAAAAGGAATGAGCTTTAGAGAAGTGAGGGAATATTATCAGGGCGATGATGTTCGGTTTATTGATTGGAATGTAAGCGCCCGTTATGCTCATCCATTTACAAAAGTATTTGAAGAAGAAAGAGAGCTTACGGTTATTCTTTTGGTGGATGTAAGCGCCAGCGCCTTGTTTGGCACGCTGCACAGCACCAAAAGAAATTTAATCACAGAAATTGGCGCAGTGCTTACTTTCAGCGCCATCAATAACGATGATAAAGTAGGCGTAATTTTTTTTAGCGATAAAATTGAAAAATATATTCCGCCCAAAAAAGGAAAACAACATGCATTGTATATCGTAAGAGAATTACTAACGGCCACGCCTAAACGAAGTGGCACCAGCATTAATGAAGCATTGAAATTATTTTCAAGATCGAACCGGCACCGGAGTATTGCATTTATTATGAGCGATTTTATTGATGAACATTATGAAGATGCGTTGCGTGTAATGAGCAGCCGGCACGATGTTATCGGACTTAAAATTTATGATAAAATGGATATGCAATTGCCCAATGTAGGCCTGCTTGAAGTAGAAGATTTAGAAACAGGAAAAATGCAATGGCTCGATACTTCCGACCCGATGGTGCGTTATAATTACCAGCAAAATTTTATGCAGCAAAGCGAGCGTTGTAAAAATATTTTTAAAAAATCGGGAGCGGACTTGTTGCATTTACGAACTGATGAAGATTATGTAAAAATTTTACAGCAGTTTTTTTTACGAAGAAAATAAAGCGAAAGAAAGATTTGAAGAAAAGCGTTTATCATACACCGTTAGTTACCTTGTTATTCTTTGCGGTTTCATTTTTATTTGCAAAAAATATTTTTTCGCAAGCGCCCGCCATACAAACTACCGTTGATAAAACTAATATTCTCATCGGCGAGCAATTGCATTACAGGGTTTCCACATCCATGCCCGACAATACTTACAGGCTTTCGTGGTTTAATATGCCTGACACCATCGGAAACTTTCAGGTGGTCCGCGAAAATAAAATTGATTCTACATATCCAAATGGAAATATCAATTTCAGCCAGGATATTACTATTACCAGTTTTGATTCGGGCAGGCATGTAATACCACCAATGATTTTAAATGTTGAAACGTTAGATGGCGATTCTTCTTTTAATTTGATTACCGATTCCATTCCCATCAATGTTTCATTTGCGCCGATGGACAGCGTTCAACCTTTTCATGATATCAAATCAATTATTGAAGTAAAAAAAGTATGGCCATGGTGGTGGTGGGCGTTGTTAGGCATTGGAATTTTATTATTAATATTCTGGATTATATTTTTAATAAAATTTTTTAAAAAGAAAAAAGCAACGCCTGATTTTTTCAATTCAAAACTTTCTCCCTTTGATGAAGCCATGAAAGCGCTTAATGATTTACAAAATGAAAATCTTTTGCAAAACAATGAAGTAAAACAATATCATTATCGCCTTACCGAAATTTTTAAACGTTTTATTTCACGAAAATCAAAAACGTATAAAATGTATCTTACTTCCGATGAAATATTAATGGATATAAATGAATATGGATTTACAAAAGAACAACTATCATCATTTGCAAACTGCCTGCGAATGGGCAATGCAGTAAAATTTGCAAAATACATTCCGCCGCAAAATGAGAGTGAAAATTGTTTGAATGAAATAAAAAAAATGATTATAGAAATTAATGAAAAATTAAATCAAAAAACAGAAAGTGATATTTGATTATTTTGATAATATAACTTTTGGGCAACCCCTTTTTTTTATTTTGTTTGCCATTATTCCAATTTTTATTTATTGGAAATTTGCAAAAGGAAAAAAACAAACGGCTGCTATTGGAATATCTACAACAAAAGGATTATCAAAAAATCGTTCGTGGAAAAATAGTTTTCAAAATCTTCCATTCATTTTACGATTGCTGGCCATCTGTTGCATTATAGTTGCATTGGCGCGCCCGCAGGTAAAATATGAAGAACAACAATCGGAAGGGGAAGGCGTGGATATTATTTTGTGCATTGATGTAAGTGGCAGTATGACTGCGCAGGATTTTACGCCCAACAGAATGGAAGCTGCAAAAAAAGTAGCGGAAGATTTTGTAAATAACCGGCCCAACGATAGAATTGGTATCGTGATTTTTTCGGGCGAAAGTTTTACCCAATGCCCGCTCACAACCGATCATTATGTTTTAATAAATCAAATTGAGCAAATAAGAAACGGATTATTGGAAGATGGAACAGCGATTGGGAGCGGACTCGCGACCAGTGTTGACAGGCTTCGCAGTAGCAAATCAAAAAGTAAAGTAGTGATACTTTTAACCGATGGAATTAATAACGGCGGATTAATAGACCCTGCAACTGCATTGGAAATTGCCAAAGCATTTAAAGTAAAAGTTTATACAATTGGCGTGGGCACTGACGGTTATGCGCCCACGCCGGTAAGCACACCAATGGGTATTGTAATGCAAAATGAAAAAGTAGCAATTGATGAAAAATTATTAAAAAATATTGCAGACCAAACCGGTGGAAAATATTTCAGGGCTACGGATAATAAAAGCCTTCAAAATATTTATTCAGAAATTGATGGTCTTGAAAAATCGAAAGTGGAGATAACAACCTTTCATCGTTATACTGAAAAATTTTATCCGCTCGTTTTTGCTGCGATGGCATTGTTGCTGCTTGAAATAATTTTAAGATTTACGGTGTTTAAAAAATTTCCTTAAGTGAATTACACGAATTTCTTTTACACGAATTACACGAATTAATTCTAAATTTTCTAAACTTCTAAACTTCTAAACCCTAAACCCATTCTCACTAACTTGCATCCCATGAATGCACTTGTGTACAAATCAACCGGAAGCTGGTATGTGGTAAAAAATGAAGCCGGCGCATTTTTTAATGCACGTATAAAAGGCAAATTGAAAATTGATAACATTACATCAACCAATCCGGTTGCGGTGGGAGATGTGGTTGATGTTGAAAAGGAAAATACGCAAGATGGAGATGTTGTAATAACAAATATTCACGAAAGAAAAAATTACATTACAAGACAATCGCCGCATAATAAAAATCAGCAACAAATTATTGCATCCAATATTGATCAAAGTATTTTGTTTGCAACATTAAAAGATCCTAAAACATCGCAAGGTTTTATTGACAGGTTTTTGGTTACTTCAGAAGCATATCATATTCCTGCAATAATTGTTTTCAATAAATATGATTTGTATCAAAAAAAAGAATTGGAGAAATTAGATGAATTAAAATTTATTTATGAAAAAAATAATTACCGCGTTTTAATTATAAGCGTTTCACATCAGCAAGGTATTGACGAAGTAAAAAATATTTTAAAAAATAAAACAACATTATTAAGCGGCCATTCAGGTGTGGGAAAATCCTCTTTTATAAATATTATTTTTCCAGAAACTTTATTAAAAACGCAGGAGGTGAGCGGCTGGAGCGGCAAAGGGCTTCATACAACTACCTTCGCAGAAATGTATGATTTGCCGGATGGCGGAAAAATTATTGATACACCCGGCCTTCGTGAATTTGCATTAATGGATATTGGAAAAAAAGAATTGAGTCATTATTTTCCTGAAATGAAAACATTAATAAATGATTGCAGGTTCAATAATTGCCTCCATGTAGATGAGCCTCATTGTGCGGTAAAACAAGCAGTGGAAGAAGGAAAAATTGCTGCCGATCGTTATATAAGTTATCTGAATATACTTGGTACTATTGAAACAAAAAAATGGTAATGCCCAACCCTATCATACTTTTAAGCTGCTGAAAGTAGCTACTGAAGCCCTTCCCGAAAGGAAGGGTGGCAGCTTTCCCTTTAAAAATATTTTCGAATAAAAAAAAACAGAGACACTGAACCTAAGTTCCCCCCTTGGGGAGCAGCGGGGCTTTTTAATACGCATTCTTTTCTAAAAATTTGGCTACTTCACATACTGCTTTATTTTCTTTTGCAATACCTTTTGTGCTGTGCGGTAAAATAGAAACGCCGTTAAAGATGCTGTAATGCAATGTGAGAAAATGTTTTTTATATCTGAAATCCCAATCCAATGTATCGGCATCGTCCACCTGGTTAATAAATTTTACTTTAAGCCCGTCTGCTAAAATATCGGCGATAGAATAAAATTTAGAAACGCCGCAATTATCGTCTATCACTGCTTCCGTGCCGCCAAAGTTTGTTTTTAAATGATAACACATAGAGTTAGATTTGAAATTTTTATTTGATTGATAATATTATTTTCATAATTACGATTTAAATTTTTTTGCTTTACGCGCTGCTTTTATAGCTGCTCTATCTCCCGATAAAATTCTTTCTGCTCCTATATTTTTCCCATTTGTCGGGCATCCATATTTTTCATGCCTGAAAATGGAGCATCCTGCAAGCATAAACACACCAAGCGTAACAACAAAAATTTTTTTCATCTGTTAGATGCAAATTTGTTACCTATTTTAAAAATAACCTTGTTAAGATTTCAATAAATCTTTTTTATAAAATTTCAATTACTTCTGTCATCATTTAAACCACTTTGAATACATCACATAGTTATCAGCGATCCTGTTTATTTCTCCGCGTATCAATTCTTCAGGAATATTTTTTACTTTTTTTGCAGGCACTCCTGCATAAATGGAACCCGACTGTACTTCAGTGTTTTCAAGCACTACAGCCCCTGCGGCGATAATGCTGTTGCTGCCAACTTTGGCATTGTCCATCACAATAGCGCCCATTCCTACGAGCACATTATCATGTATAACGCATCCATGTACTATTGCATTGTGTCCGATGCTCACATTATTTCCAATGGTTGTGGAAGCTTTTAAATAAGTGCAGTGAATAATGGCCCCATCCTGCACATTTACTTTGTTGCCCATTCGTATTTTGTTTACATCGCCACGTATCACTGCATTAAACCAAATGCTGCAATCATCGCCCATTACTACATCTCCTGCAATGGTCGCATTCGGGGCGATAAAACAATTTTTTCCAAACGCCGGCTTTATTCCTTTTACTTCAATAATTAAAGACATAATTTTTATTTTTTAGTAACACAAAAATACTTCGCATTCTTTCGTTTCCTTTGCGTTCATTGCGATACAATTTTTAAAAAAGACATTTCATTTTAATTACTTCCTAAATTCGCAAAAAAATTTTGAATAAAAAATGTTTCAACATCGTACGTCATAAACCATACATCACTTGACCAACCGCCAAATTTTTTTAAATCACATCGGGCAAACATCCACTGCGCCGCTCGCTCTTGAAATTATAAAAGCTGAAGGTTGTAAATTATATGATGCAGATGGCAAAGAATATCTCGATCTCATAGGCGGTATCAGTGTTTGCAATGTTGGACATGGAAATAAAAAAGTTATCGGCGCTATTAATAAGCAGATGAATGATTACCTGCATGTGATGGTAAATGGTGAGTTGGTTTTATCGCCGCAAACCAATTATGCAAAGTTGTTGATTGATCATTTACCCGCTTCATTAAATTCAGTTTTCTTTACTGCATCGGGAACAGAAGCAACAGAAGGCGCTATGAAACTTGCGAAAAGATATTCAGGAAGAACACAAATTGCTGCATTCAATAACAGCTATCACGGAAGCACACAAGGTTCACTCAGCATTATCGGAAGCGAATATTGGCGCAATGCTTTTCGACCTTTATTACCTGATGTATTGCATTTAAATTTTAATTCTTTTGAAAGTCTTGAACAAATAACTGAACTCACAGCATGTGTATTCGCAGAAACGATTCAGGCCGAAGCAGGCGTAATTGTTCCTGATAAAAAATGGATGAAAGCGCTTAGAAAAAAATGCGATGACACCGGAACATTATTAGTTCTTGATGAGATACAATGCAGCTTTGGGCGCAATGGTACGCTTTGGGCGTTTGAGCAATTTGATATTGTTCCCGATATATTATTGCTCGGGAAAGCATTGGGCGGGGGAATGCCTTTGGGCGCTTTTATTGCCGATAAAAAAATGATGGATTGTTTTACAAATAATCCTGTGCTCGGGCACATCAATACTTTTGGCGGTCATCCGGTGTGTTGCGCAGCGGGCTTTGCTGCGTTTCAATTTTTGTTGGAAAATAAAATTGTAGAAACTGTTTTTGAAAAAGAAAAAATCTTTCTTGAAAATCTTCATTCAAAAAAAATAAAGAATATTAGAAGCAAAGGATTAATGATTGCATTGGAATTTGAAAGTTTTGAAATCAATAAAAAAATTATTGATGCATTAATTGATAAAGGAATTTTTACCGATTGGTTTTTATTTGCTCCGAATTACTTACGCATCGTTCCGCCGCTTACCATTTCTGAAGAAGAAATTAGATGGGCTTGCGGAGTTATTGATAAGGTGGTGAATGGCTTCTGATAATTATTTCCGCATAAATTTATTGGCATACTTTTTCAAAAATTATTTTATTATACCTATTGCAATTATAAAAAATATACATTTACTTTGTATTTCAAAGCACTTTTTTATGAACATGGAAAATCAATCTTTGCAGGATATTCGGGACATTAAAAATATAATGGAGCGAAGTACCCGCTTTATTAGCTTAAGCGGATGGAGTGGAGTTGCAGCGGGTATTTGTGCCTTAGCGGGTTCATGGATTGCTACGAAAAGTATTGCAAAGTATGTGCATGAAAAAAGCATTACTTATGAAGAATTGATAGTGCGATTCCTTGTAATCGCTGGTTGTGTTTTTGTTGCTGCATTCATCTTTGCATTTATATTTACTTACCTGCGCAGTAAAAAAAATAATGTTCCCATGTGGGGAATCACCACCTACCGGATGCTTATAAATCTTGCCATTCCATTGATTGCCGGAGGTTTTTTTGTGATCAGAATTTTACAGATGGAGCATTATTTTTTAATCGCTCCTGTGTGTCTTTCGTTTTACGGACTGGCTCTTATCAATGCATCAAAATATACCCTTGGCGAAATAAAATATTTAGGCTATTGCGAATTAATTCTTGGCATTGCGAATTTATGGATACCTGGTTATGGCCTAATTTTTTGGGCTGCCGGCTTTGGATTGCTGCATATCATTTACGGCGTTATTATGTGGTGGAAATATGAAAGAGTTTAAAAAAATATAGATGAGTAACCTGATTGAAAACCTTAATAAAACTTTTGATAACCGTATCAGGCTTGGAATCATGAGTGCGCTCATTGTAAATGAAGAAGTAAACTTTAATACGCTTAAAGAACTGATAAAAGTTACCGATGGCAATCTTGCCTCACATTTAAAAGCATTGGAAGATATGCAATATATAAAAGTAAAAAAAGGATTTATCGGCAGAAAAACCAATACCAATTATACCGTTACAAAACTGGGCCAGAAAGCTTTTACTACCCACATTAATGCTTTGGAAAAAATGATTAAGAATATGAAATAATTTTTTTTTACAATTTTACTCTGTACTTCAAAGTACTTTCAAATTATGAAAAATAACGAAATTAAAGTCATAAAGGGCTTGATTGCAATTTTTATAGTTGCTCTGTTTTTAAGTGGCCTTACGGCTATTCCGGTGGCAATGGAATTGAATGCTTTATTAAAAATTTTGTCCTCTGATAGTTTTTTATATTATTGGTTGCATAAAGTTGTAACAGCATACAATCAAGTAAATGCGCAATTCCCCTTTTTGCTGTATGGCTACGACTGGCTTGCCTTTGCGCATTTTGTACTTGCCATTCTTTTCATTGGGCCTTACAGAGATCCTGTTAAAAATATTTGGGTAATAGAATTTGGGTTAATTGCCTGTGTTTTAGTTTTTCCTTTAGCGTTCATAGCGGGCCATTTCAGAGGATTACCCATCGGCTGGCAGTTTATAGATTGCTCTTTTGGTTTATTTGGCTTTATAATCTTATGGATTTGTTATCGTAAAATAAAAAATATGGTATTAAAAGATAATTGAGTGCATTTTTATTTTAGGATTTACATATAAATTTTATTTGTAATGGCATTTGCATACTCTTTTTCTACAATTAGCAGCATTATACTGCATTTTAAAATATTAAAAAAAATAAAATCATAAATAATGAAAACAATACCGTTGAAACTGTTATTGGTTATTTTTGGCGTTATTCTTTTTAATATTATTTTCTGGCATGAGAAACTTGGCATTAATACTTTTCTTTTTGAGATTTTTATTTGCGTTGTAAATTTTTATTTATATCCTTATTCATTTAAAAATAAAATAAGCCACTGGCTGTTCGTGGGTCATTTGTTAACTACTTTACTTGTAGTTGTTCAGAATACATTATTGAGCAAGATCGCTTTTAGTATTTCGCTTTTATTGCTTATTTCCTTCTCACAATATATTCATCGCTCCGCCTGGTATGCCGGAGGTTCTGTGTTATTAAATTATGTAAATGCGCTACCTAATTTTTTGCGTGAAATTTTAAGTATAAAAAAATTAAATTCCCGAAGATGGCCAGGACATTTAAGAATTCTTTTAATTCCACTTGCTATTGTTTTTTTATTTTTTATAATTTATTCATCAGCCAATTCAATCTTATCTGGCTTTATTTCTACGATAGCCAATTCTTTACAACAATGGTTTAATCATTTTTTTGATTGGGTGCCGGTGGAAAGATTAATATTCTTTTTATTTGGTGGTTTCATTATTTGTGGCTTGGTGTTGCGAAACAGAAAAACTTATTTTTCTGATAAGGATATGAAGCAAAAAAATCATCTGCTCCGTAAAAAAAATAATTTTAAAAGATGGAAAGAAAATCCATTTTCCGATCTCCTGCATATTGTTATTGGCAATGCAGCCAAAGGTATTTTGGTTCTTAAGAAAGAGTATATGATCGGCACGTTAAGCCTTGTGCTGCTGAATCTTCTTTTGTTTTCAATTAATATGCTCGATATAAAATATGTATGGCTGAATAATAATTTTAATAACAATTCAGGGTTATCAGCTTCAGTTCATGAAGGAGCAGGGTTACTCATTTTTTCAATTGTTTTGGCAATGCTTCTGCTGCTTATATTTTTTTGTGGTAATCTTAATTTTTATAAAAAAAATAAATGGCTCAGGGTTAGCGCTTATGTATGGATTTTTCAAAATTCGTTTCTTGTATTTTCTGTCTTCCTGCGCGATTATTATTATATATCACATTTAGGATTGGCTTATAAACGTATTGGCATTTTATTTTTTCTTGCGATGGTATTATCAGGTTTGATCACTGTATTTATAAAAATTTATTATACTAAAACAATTTATTTTTTATTAAGAATAAATGCATGGATAGGGTTGGTTCTTCTTCTGTTTGCTTCCACAGTTAATTGGGATGTAACTATTGCCAAATATAATCTTGCAAAAAAAACAACCATACCTGTTGATGTGCCATTCTTGCTTTCTCTTTCTGATAAAACATTGCCTTTGATGCAAAAAAATTTGGATGTGCTTGAAAAAGATACGAGTGATAAATTTTTTTATGATGGAAATTATTTTGAAGAGAGCGCTATTAATTTTTTTGAATACAGGCAAAAAAAATTTTTAGATGAACAGGCACATTACACATGGCTGTCATGGAATCTTTCAGATGCTTTTATAAAAAAAGAATTGAAACAAAAATCTTTTGTTTCATTACTAAAAAAATAGTTTATAAAAAATCTAAATTCTAAAAATCCAATCCCATGCTAAAATAATAAATCGGTTTGCCGCAGAAAAATCCGCTCATAGGCCAGCCTGCATCAAATTTTAAAAAATAACCCAATAACGTGCTTCTGGCTCCAAAGCCATATCCACCAAGGAATGGGCCTACACCCGGAGCTTTTATTTTTACGGTAAGGCTTGGGTCGGTTCC
>JAICZH010000105.1 GCA_025933775.1 Chitinophagaceae bacterium | reverse complement strand
AATTTTATTTTGTAACATTAATTATCACATTCGATAAAATACCTAAAGCAGATACGATGAGCGCCAGCTCTCCGATTCCAAGCCTTGTTCTGTTATTCTTTTCTTTTTGCGGAACAAAAATTTCGGAACGCGGCGTTACTTCCGGGTAAGATTTAAACCATAAAAAATGTTTTACCGATTCGGCTTTGCCATCGGGATGAATCACTAAAGCGCCCGTTTTGCGCGCAAACGGCGTAAAGCTGCCCGCCTGCTGCACATAATATTTCAGGTTTTTATTTGCCTTAAAAGGTACGATGGTGGGGTAATACACTTCGCCGGAAACTTTTACCAGGCTTGAATTCCGGTCAACCGTTAATACATCTCCATCTTCCAATGCAAGATTTTCCGAACTTTTTGGATTGGATAAAGCGGTTTCAAGATTCACACTTATTAAATCGTATGTTTTATATAATTCATCTTTCAATCGTTGGTTTTGAGCAATACTGTCGGGGTTAATATTTAATATACGCTGAAAAAGTTTTTCTTTTTCTTCAATGGTTAAATTCGATTTGGCACTTCTCCTTATGGTAATGGAAGTACTGTCTGCAGAGGCTTTGAAGCCGCCGGTCCTTTGGATTACATCACTGATTTTGTCTCCGCTGTTTTCAAGCCCATATCGTCCGGGGCTTTTTACTTCGCCTAAAACCAAAACGCTTCGTTGCTCCACATAACCGGGCAAAGTTTTTACAATTACCATATCATAGGGTTGCAGTTGAATATTGTTTTGCGATCCATCGTGAATAAGATCAATATCAAAAATTTTACTTTCATTATGATTGGCCTCTTCAACATTTGCATTTTTTATTCTTCTGGAAATTTCAATGTTGGATGAATCGCCCGATTCGGTTAATCCGCCAACAGCCAGCAGCAAATCGTGAAGCGTAAAATTTTCACGCCAGGAAACAGGGCCCGGCTTTCTTACATTTCCTTCAACGGTTATATAATTTTTATCAGTAAAATCAAAAATAGAATGAACAAAAACGGAGTCGTTTTTTTGTAAATAAATTTTTTGTCCGTCATTCAAAACAGAATCTAAATCTACTGAAAGAGTGGTAGGAATTTTATCAGCCAAATATCTAAAAATGGAAACACTTTTTGTATAAGCATCTTCAGTAAGGCCGCCAGATTTTTCTATTAAATCTTTTAAAGTAGTACCCTGGCTAAGTTCGTATTGGCCGGGTCGGTTTACAGAGCCTGCAATCACAATGCGATTCCCAAATTCATCCTGCAGTTTTCTTACATAATACTCATCACTTCCATTGGGCTTAAAGTTGCTGTAGTTGGACGTTTGCACGTCAATAATTTTTCTTTCCGTATCTGTAATTCTTACCACTGTTACTGCTCCGCGATAGGCATCATCCATAAATCCGCCACAATACCGCAGTAAGTCGCTGAAGTTTTCGGTATTAAGCAATTCAAACTTTCCCTCTCTTTTTACATGGCCCGAAATCGTTACCCGGTTTTTGTAATAAGGAATTTTTATTACATCCCCTTCCTGTAAAATGATATTATCTTCCTGTGTTCCGTTTACTAAAAAATTATATAAATCAGCAATTCTTTTTACATGATTGCCGCGAATTACTTCTATATCGCGATAGCTTCCCATAGCCGTAGGGCCGCCGCACAAATACAACGCATTGAACAAAGTGGTTAAAGAAGATACTGTAAAGGTTCCGGGTTTTTTTGCCTGGCCAATAACGGTAATGCGTATGCTTCTTATTTTTCCTAAAGTAACCTGTACTTTGGTTTGCCCCGAATTAATAGCATGATATATGGTAGCTGCTAATTTTGATTTTATTTTTTCGGTAGCTTGTTCAATGGTTAGCCCGCTTACTATTACCGGACCAACATTACGAATATATATTTCTCCTTGTTCATTTATGCGCAAATCATATTTGTTTTCGCTGTATCCATATACAGAAATAACTAATTCGTCATCGGGACCTAAAATATAGCCGGCGGGAGCAGGTATGCGAAGGTTGGGCTCAAAAACTAAACTATTAGTTGTAAATAATTCGGAGCCGAAAATGCTTTTATCATTTTTAAACTTTTGGAGGGGTATATTAAACCGGGAAGTATCATAAACATGAGGAGCGGTAGTATCTTCCGGAAACTGCGAAAGATTATTTTGATCAGAAGAATTTTTTTTAATGAGAACCTCCAGGCGGGTGCGCAATTTTTCCATTTCGCCTTCAGGCAATCCTTTATCAGAAGCCAGCTTTAGCAATTGAGATTCGGAAAAGCCTGATTCGGAAGCTTTTTTTAGCATAGATATAAGCTCATCATCACTATAACTATCTACATTCACATTGCGTAAATCGGAAGCATTAAATAAATTTTCTTGTGCGCATACGCGGGTTGAAAAAATACATGCTGCAAATAAAATGAAAAAAAATATCCGTGCTATTTTCATTGATTGCTTCGTTTAAAAGTTTTCCCGTTTAGTAAGTAAAAAAATTGGGAGCGAAGGTAGCAATATTTTTTGCTAAGCCATCTTAAGCAGATTTGAACCTGAACTTATTGCTCTATTAAAATTAATGTTCAACCATCAAAAAAATTTTCAATTTCTGAGTCTTCCATTAAGATACCAGAATTTTTTTCAATTCATCAGGCACAGGTTGTAATTTTTTTTCATCATAATTAAAACATACCATTCCCGTTTTGGCTTCAGCTATCAATATTAATGATTGATTTCTTATGGTTGATAAAGAATAAAAAAATTCAAAACCAACTTTAAAAATTTCTCCTGCAAATATTTTTACTTCAAGAATATCTTTATAAAAGGCTTCATTTTTAAATGAAACAATTAGCTCACTCATTATAAGCGATGTGCCACATACATTCATTTCCGTAAAGTCATACTCACTAAAAAACTGCATCCTTGCCTCATGAATAATGGCCACGATAGAATCGTTGCCTGCATGATTGCCATAATTTATATCAGTAATTCTTACCGGAATTTTAAATATTGCCATGCACTTTCCGGGCAGCTCAAGTTTTACTCTCGCCATAAAATTTTCTATTCATTATTATTTGAATAAAGTTGCGCTACATCAAGCAAATTGGTTGATGTGGGAGATAAGGTAGTGCTGAGCATAATTTGTTTCCATTTCTCAATTTTTTTATTCCAAACAGGTTTTGGCGGAAACTCGTTATCTGCAGATTCGATCAACGTGGCAACTTTTGGTGAAATCTTCACGGGCTGGCCTTCTGGCCCTGCAATAGTAAGATATCTTTTTCCTTTCAGCATAGCATAGTTTTGTGCAATCGTATTTTTATCTTTTGCAGAATTAATAATTTCTTCTAAAATTTTATTATTTAAACTAATGGAATCCTGAATTTCTTTGGCAGTTATATTTTGCGATTGATTAACAGCGTGTGAATTTTTATGAATAGATGATTTATTAAAAAAAATGGAACTTAAAAAAATGATCACAAGAGATGCAGCAGCCGTTACTCCATAAAAAATGAATCTTGATTTTTTGCGAAGCGAAATAATTTTGGGATCTGCAGGGTTCAACTCAGCAGAAATATACTCCCAAGCATTTGATGGTGGTTCCGCTTCATAATTGTATAATTTTTCTTTAAAGTTTTCCATAAAAAATTATTTATTTATAATTCCATTGCTGGTTTTTATTAATCAATTTTTCTAAAGATTTTTTTAGCACTGCTTTAGCCCTTGCCAATTGTGATTTGCTGGTTCCTTCTGTAATGCCCAGCATAGCTGCAATTTCTTTATGCGAATATCCTTCTACCACATGCATATTAAAAATCGTTTTATAACCGGGCGATAATTCATTTATAAGAACCAGTAAATCTTTTTGCGCTAACGTGTCCAGCGCAGTAAGGTCGGTATCTTCAATAGTATTTTCCTGAACTTCAGATACATTGTATAATTTTATTTTTTTTCTAAAATGCTCTATAGAAGTATTGATAAATATTCTTCTGATCCATCCTTCAAAAGAACCTTCGCCGCGAAACCTGGACAGATTTTTAAATATTTTTATAAAACCTTCCTGAAGCAAATCGTTGGCGTCATCTGTATTTCCGCAGTATCGTAAGCACACACCATACATTTTAGAAGAAAATTTTTTGTATAGTAGTTCCTGCATTTGCCGGTTGCCTTCAATGCAGCCTTTTATTAAGTCTGTTTCAGCGATAATATGGTTGCTTTGTTCGTTCAAATTTTTTCATTTAACAATAACATGACTAACTGATTTTATTTTTTTCTAAAAAAGCGATCAATTTTTCTGTGGCTTTTTGGCGATGGCTGTATTTATTTTTTTCCTGCAATGTCATTTCTGCAAAAGTTTTTGTAGCGCCATCGGGAACAAATATCGCATCATATCCAAAGCCTCCATTTCCTTTTCTTTTATCAATAATAATGCCTTTACACGTTCCGTCAAATATATTATGTTTCCCATTAACAATTAAACATATAACGGTTTTAAATTGTGCGTTGCGGTGGCTGATGCCTTTTAAATTATTAAGAAGCTTATCAATATTTTTTTCAGGATTTTTTTTATCGCCGTCGTATCGTGCGCTTTTTACGCCAGGCTCACCATTAAGTGCAACTACTTCCAGTCCGGTATCTTCTGCAAAACAATTTATTTTTTTAAGATGATAAATTACTTCGCATTTTTCAATTGCATTTTTTTCAAGTGTATCAAAAGGTTCGGGAATATCAATATGAATGCCGGCTTCAGCAAGTGATAATATTTTAAATCTGTCATTAAGCAAGCTTCTTATTTCAATTACTTTGTTTAAATTATTAGTGGCAAAAATTAACTTGTCCATTTTAATTTTTTAGATAGGGGCAAAAAATACTTTGAATTGTATTAAAAGTTGGCGCATTAAAAAAAAACCACAAAACTCATGGAATTGTGGTCAACGTTGTCCCACGAGGATTCGAACCTCGACAGACAGAATCAAAATCTGTTGTACTACCTTTATACTATGGGACAAAGGATTGCAAAAGTAAGATTAAGGATTAAAATTTCAAAACAGGATTCCTATACTTTTTTCTCATGTTGCAGTTTAAAAAAATTTCTTTTACAGATTAGCTTAATAACTTCACTGCATCTTTTGCAAAATAAGTTGCGATTAAATCTGCTCCTGCTCTTTTAATAGAAGTGAGGCTTTCAATGATTGCTTTATCTTCATTTACCCAGCCCATTTTTGCAGTAGCTTTTATCATAGCATATTCGCCGCTTACATTATAGGCACTAACGGGAACGCCTACTCGATTTTTTACTTCGCGAATAATATCCAGATAAGCCATGGCAGGTTTTATCATCACAATATCTGCGCCTTCTTCTTCATCTGCAAGCGCTTCTTTTATTGCTTCAATTCGGTTTGCATAATCCATTTGGTAAGTTTTTTTATCGCCAAAGCCCGGAGCAGAATCCAATGCATCTCTGAAAGGTCCATAAAAACAGGAAGCATATTTTGCACTGTAAGCCATGATACCTGTTTTAGTAAAATTATTTTCTTCTAAGGCTTTTCGAATAGCGCCAATGCGTCCATCCATCATATCGCTTGGCGCTACAAAATCTGCTCCTGCTTTTGCATGGCTCAGGCTCATTTTTACCAAGGCTTCTACCGTTTCATCGTTTACTATTTCTCCATCTTTTACAATCCCATCATGCCCGTAAGAAGAATAGGGATCAAGCGCAACATCAGTCATAACAAGCATTTCAGGCACTGCATTTTTTATAGCTTTAATACTTCGCTGCATTAATCCATCATCATTCCATGCTTCTTTGCCGGTATTGTCTTTTACCTCATCCCGCGCTTTTATAAAAAGTAAAATACTTTTTATACCAAGACTATACAATCCTTTTACTTCTTTAATTGTTAAGTCAATTGAACGGCGATAATAATTAGGCATTGATGGAATTTCAAAAGAAATATTTTCACCTTCATCAATAAATAATGGTGCAATAAAATCATTGGGCGATAAAGTGGTTTCTGCCACAAGGCTTCGTATGGAAGGCGATTGGCGAAGTATCCTATTTCTGCGTATAAGCATAACGTTATAGATTTTTAAGTGAACGAGGATCGCGGTGTGAATCAAAAACACGCAACACAAGAACCCGATCATTTACTATTTGAAAAATAACTACGAATGGAAATTTTTTTACCCTAATATCTCTTAAATCTTTTGCGGAATTAATGAAGCTATAGTAATGAGGCGTATGAGATAATTTATAATAAATATCATCAAGAGATTTTAAGAAGCCATCACCCAGGCCAGGTGATTGACTTTCATAATAAGTATAAGCATCATCCGTTTCGCTAAATGCTATCGCTGAAATCAGCAGTTCATATTGCATTTTTATGTTTATTTCGGATTAGCTGATGTGCCTCATCTGGAGCATAACCTGTTTCAGGATTTGATAATAGCATATCTCTCGTTTTATAAAAACTTTCGATTTCCTCTTTTGAATATTTTTCTTCGGGTTCATTATATTCATTAGCTAATGCTATCAATAATCCTGTAAGTTTTTCATCAGCATCTTTTACAATATCCAATAAAGCTTCCTTTTTTTCTGAAAGGCTCATAAAAAAATTTCTTCAAATTTACTTATTTATGATTGGGTTCTCAAATCCATTCTTTTGGTTGCAAAAAAATTTGTAAAATTTTATCTTCTTCACTTCCCTTTTCCGGTTCGTAATTATATTCAAATCTCACTGTTGGCGGAAGGCTCATTAAAATACTTTCTGTTCTCCCCTTTGTTTTTAAACCGAATAAAGTGCCGCGATCATGAATTAAATTAAACTCAACATAACGGCCTCTTCTTATTTCCTGCCAATACTTATTATTATTGTTGTATTCAATTTTTTTTCTTTTTTCAACAATGGGTAAATAAGCAGTTAAGAATGCATTGCCACAGGCTTTTGCAAAATTCATCCAAAAATTTACATCTTTATTTTCTCTTGGCCGCCTATAATCGTAAAAAATTCCTCCAATGCCACGGCGTTCATTGTTTCTATGATAGTTTACAAAATAATTATCACAATTTTTTTTAAATTCAGGATAAAAAGAAAGATCAAATTCATCACATACATTTTTATATGTTTCGTGAAAATGTTTTGCATCTTCTTCAAATAAATAATAAGGAGTAAGATCAGTTCCGCCGCCAAACCAGCGATCCGTTACTTCGTCATTTTCATTATATAATTCAAACATTCTGTAATTGCAATGAACAGTCGGCACAAATGGATTAACAGGATGAAGCACTAAACTTATTCCCGATGCAAACCATTTGGCTCCTTCAATTTTTAATTGAGTTTCCATCTCCTTTGTTACTTTTCCAAAAACAACAGATGTATTAACGCCGCCTTTCTCAAAAACATTTCCATTGGCAATAATTTTTGTTTTGCCACCGCCGCCTTCCTTTCTTTTCCAGGCATCTTCTATAAATTTTTCTTTTCCATCCACTTCTTCTAACGCCATGCAGATGCGGTTTTGAAGGTCTTCAATAAAAAATATCCAATCTTCTTTGATACTCATTTTTTAATATTTATTCATTCACTATTCACCACTCACAACTCACAATTATATTCCTTCACAGCATCAACAAAAGCTTTTGCATTTTCAACAGGAACATCGGGCGTAATGCCATGCCCTAAATTTGCAATGTAATTTTGAACGCCAAATTCATCAATCATTTTTTTTACTGCTTTTTTAATTTCATTTACGGGCAATAATAATTTTGCAGGATCAAAATTTCCCTGCAAAGTGATTTTATTTCCTGTTAATTCTCTTGCGCTCTTTGATGAAATACACCAATCTAACCCTAATGCACAAACGCGGTTTTCACTCAAATCTTTTAAAGCATACCAGCTTCCTTTGGGAAATAAAATTACCGGCGCAATATTTTTTAAAGCATTGGCAATGTGTATTAAATATGGTTGAGCAAAAATTTTAAAATCTTCCGGACTTAAACAACCACTCCAGCTATCAAAAACCTGCACTACATCAGCGCCGGCGCTTACTTGTTCTTTTAAATACACAATTGTAACATCCGTAATCTTTTGTAATAATTGATGTGCAAGATTCGATTCTGTAAAACAAAACTGTTTTGCTTTATCCCATGTTTTACTGCCCTTTCCTTCTATCATATAACATAAGATGGTAAAAGGCGCTCCTGCAAAACCAATCAACGGCACACTTCCGTTTAATTCTTGTTTAGTTAATGATAATGCTTTAAAAACATAATTTAATTTTTCTTCAACGTTATCTGTAATTAATGCGTCAATATTTTTTTGAGATTGTATAACATTAGGCAATAATGGCCCTTTTCCTTCTTCCATTAAAACTTGTAATCCCATTGCCTGCGGAATAACCAAGATATCAGAAAAAATAATTGCCGCGTCAACGCCTAATCGTTGTATTGGCTGCAAAGTAATTTCTGTTGCAAGTTCCGGCGTTTTTATTCTTGTAAAAAAATCATACTTCTCCCTAAGCTTTATATATTCCGGCAAATATCTTCCTGCCTGCCGCATCATCCAAACCGGCGGCCGTACTACGTTTTCACCCTTTAAAGCTTTTAGTAATAAATCGTTTTTTAATTCACTCATCTATGATATTTTGCTTTTGCTAAAATGTGTAATTGCCAGCTTTACTAAATTTTCTTTGCCGGGAATTTGAGCAATGATTATGGGTTGTTTTGTAAATAGTTTTATTTCATTTGCAGTTGTAGAGCCGATTGCAAAAAGGTTAGTAGCATTGCTTACAGAATTTTTTGAAAAAAAACTTTGAACAGCGCTGGGGCTAAAAAATAAAAGGCCATCATATTGCTTTGTCAATACTGTTGGTGTTTCTGTGGTTTTATAAACTACTATTTCATCCACATCAATTCCATACTTAATAAGGTTGTCTTGTAATTCATTTCTTCGCTTATCACCGCAAAAAAATGTTACATTTTTTATTGAAGAATTTTCAAGAATTTTTTTTGATAACTGATTAGCATTATCAGCAAACCCTTCAATATTGTCTTCTCCCCAAAATTTCTTTACTAATTTTTTTGTTGTATTGCCAATGCAAAATATTTTCCATGAAATTTTAGTTGTTATAAATTTTGAAACAGCAGTTATTGCATTTATGCTTGTAAAAACTGCTGTGATATTTTGTTTCGATAATTCTCTGATTTTTTTTTCAATTTCAGCATCAATTATTTCTTCTGTTTTTATAAAAGAAATTTCATCAAGAATAATATCATTGTTATCTGCTTCGTTAACAAGTTCTTTTCCAACAGGCCTTGTACTTAATATTTGAATTTTATTTTTCAGCATTTTGTAACCTGTAAATTATTTGTTGCGCTTTTGCATTTCTTAATAATTCATTTGCAGCATCATTTCCTAATTCATAACAGTCATGCATAGACGCAGTTTTTGCAATATCCATTTTTTTTGTTCCATCCGGGCTGCAAATGTTTCCTTTAAAACTAACTTTGTTATTTTTTATAATCGCCAAAGCGCTTATTGGCGTTGAACATCCGCCTAATAATGTTCTCAAAAAATCTCTTTCAATTTTTGTACATAAATCAGTTTCTTTATCATTTAATTCATAGCAAGCGTCAAAAGAAAATGCATCATCATTTCTACAAACAATTATAATGGCGCCTTGTGCAGGCGCAGGTAACATCCAATCAAGATCAATTGCATTTTGCGGGCGAAGATTAATTCTTTCTAACCCCGCTGCGGCAAAAATTGCACCGTTCCAATTATGATCATTTATTTTTTGTAAGCGTGTATTTACATTGCCGCGTAAATTTTCAAATGAATGATTTGGATAACGATGTAACCATTGCGCAATACGCCGAATGCTGCTTGTGGCAATAATTGCATTACTGTTTTTATTTTCTAAAAATGAAGAGTCATTTTTATAAACTAAAATATCTTTATAATTTCCTCTTTTTAAAACTGCCGCTTGTTTAATTCCTTT
>JAICZH010000086.1 GCA_025933775.1 Chitinophagaceae bacterium | reverse complement strand
TAATTGATAATTATACCTGGGTCATTTTTCTTTTTGTTTATTGTTTAATTTATCATCCTTTTATTTCGGGATTACGATTGGTGGCAAATGGAATAATAACAAAAAATCAGTTATGGTATAATTTTATTCCATGCTGGAACTTACAGGTATTTTATTTTTTATAACCATGTTTTTATTTGCCAAAAAAAGAATACAAAAAACACAGGCAAATAAAAAAGATGTAAATTAACCCTCAATCTTTCCAAACAGAAACACCTTCGCTGCAGTTGGCGCAGATGTCAATATTTTTACGGCTGTTCATCAGTTCTTTTCTGAACTGTTTATAATTATCATTATGCCATATCTCTTTAAAAGATTCATTTTTTAAATTGCCTAATTGATGGGTTGCATCTTTATCGAAACAGCAGGGAACTACTAAGCCATCCCAGGTTATAACGTTGGCCTGCCACAGCTTCCAGCAATGATTGGCCAATTTATTTTTTGCAATATTTTTTCCTTCTTTATTTTTTTTATAACGGCTGTATTTTTCATTTACAGGTATCAGTTGATTGGGATCATTTTCATAATCATACACCTGTGCTGTTTTAAAACGAACTTCATCCACACCAATTTCTTTAGCCAGTTTTTTTATATCTTCTATTTGATGTTCATTTGGTTTTACAACAAGAAACTGAAAAAATACAAACGGCGTTTTACTCTTTAATTCTTTTTTCCATTTCACAATATTTTTTGCGCCTTCAATAACCTTATTCAAATTGCCGCCAACACGATATTGCTGATAAACATCCTGTGTGGTTCCGTCAATAGAAATAATCAATCTGTCCAAACCGCTTTCAACCGTTTTTCGTGCAACCATGTCCGTTAGGTAATGTGCATTGGTGGATGTAGCTGTATATATTTTTTTTGAAGATGCATATTGCACCATTTCTAAAAAATTTTTATTGAGATAAGGCTCGCCCTGGAAATAAAAAATGAGATAAAAAATATCTTTATAAATATCATCAATCGTATGCCTGAAAAAATTATTTTCAAGCATTCCGGTTGGCCTGGTAAAAGCTCTTAATCCGCTTGGGCATTCGGGGCAACGAAGATTGCATGATGTTGTTGGCTCAAACGAAATAGACATCGGAAGTCCCCATTGCACTGGCTTTCCAAATATTCTGCTTATATAAAAACTGGATAAAACTTTTGTTGCATTCCATACTCTTCGCAAGGTAAGTTTATGCAAAAAATTAATACTGTCGTTATAATTTATCTTTGGCATTGCCACAAAGATAAAGTAACAAAGATGAAGTATTAAAGCGCTTTTACTGTAAGTGAATCATTTTGTATTAATGAATCGGAAGCGGCAACTTGTATTAACGGCGGCTCACTAAAGTCAAGTTTTTTATTAAGAAATTTTTCATAATTGGCAGCTATTACATTAAATGCAATAAAGTCCATTACAAATTTTCTTGTTTCGTACGGAAGATATTTTTTAATCTGCCAGAAGTCAGCATCTTTTATTCCGCTCTTTCTTATTGATGACTGAACTCTTCCCGGTCCGCAATTGTAAGCAGCAACACTCAATAAAAGATCATCATCAAAATAATCCAATTGATCCTGGAAAAATTTTGCGGCAGCTATTGTTGATTTTGTAAAATTTTTTCTTTCATCATATTTACCATTTATGTGCAATCCATATTCTCTCGCAAGCTCGCTCATAAATTGCCAATAACCCACGGCGCCTGCATTTGATACTGCATTTGCATTAAACTGTGATTCAAGAACAGGAATCATTTGTAACTCCGCAGGCAGGTCATATTTATTTAAAATATTTATTGCTTTAGGTAAAAAATTTTTTCCTTTTTGAAAAAGATAAATTATATACTCGCGTTTCTTTTTACTGAATGATTTTATATAATCTTTTGTTTGAAACCTGTAATCCTGTAAAGTTTCAGGATACACAACCGCAAGCGGATTTATTTCTTCTGCCGGTTTAGCCACAGGCTCACTCTCGGTATAAGTATAATCCGGAATTTCAATAATAGATTTAGCCGAAGCCGTAAGGCCAATTATAAAAAAAATTATAATTAACGATAATAAAAGTTTTCCTTGAATAGTTTTCATCACTAAATTTTTTTAAGTGTGCCGATGCTCCTGATATTCGCAGGAGTTTGTGTTTACAAAAAATTCCTACACTACCATTTTCAAATCTTTTTCAAAAGATTGAAAATTTGAATAGGACAGATCACCAGATTTTTCAGTAATTAATAATTAAAAAAACGTTTTAAACGTTTTTAAAAAAATAAAGGATAAATAAATTATTATTGTACTTAATGAATGTTATCAATTAATGAATTTACTTATCAGTTAATGAAACTTTATTTTTTTCGCAGGATAAGTGCAAAAGTAATACCGAAAATTGTAAGATGCAACCTTTGTGGGTAAAAGTTGCGTTAAAGAAATAAATATGAAGGTGCTTTTTTTATTAATAATCTCTTTGATTTCAACTGTATACGGGCAGACAACTGAAGATTATTTTAATACCCAAAAAAAAATTATTGCAGCAGAAAAACTTGCCTTCGCCCATGGCGCTACTATTGAAAATGCAACTTCGGCTTCATCAAATTTTGATGTAACCTATTACCGTTGCGAATGGAAAGTGGAGCCTGCTATTCGATATATAACCGGAGAAGTTACTGCTTATTTTAAAATTATTGAAGCAACTAACAGTATTTCTTTTGATTTAATAGATAGTCTTGTTGTTGATAGTGTAATGCAAAATAATCATCCGCTTTCATTTCAGCATATTAATAATACACTTACAATAAATTTTGCAACATCAAAAGATGCGGGTGCATTCGATTCCTTAAGTATTTTTTATAAAGGCACTCCGCCTGATACAGGATTTGGTTCTTTTGTAACATCAACCCATGCAGGTGCACCCATACTTTGGACATTGAGCGAACCTTATGGAAGCCGTGACTGGTGGCCTTGTAAGAATGGCCTCGATGATAAAGCAGATTCTATTGATGTGTTTATTACCAATCCGGTTGCTTATAAAGCAGCATCTAACGGAGTACGGGTAAACGAAGTTATTAATGGCGCTGATAAAACCACTCATTGGAAACATCGCTATCCGATTGCTACGTATTTAATATGTATGGCAGTGAGTAATTATGATGAATTTGTTGACAGCGTATTAGTTGGCAATATTCAATTGCCAATGCAAACTTTTTGTTATCCTGAAGACCTTGCTTTGTTTCAAAATAATACGCCGCTCGTTTTAGAAACGCTTCAATATTACAGTAATATTTTTGGCAACTATCCTTTTATAAAAGAAAAATATGGCCATGTGCAATTTGGCTGGGGTGGCGGCCAGGAACATCAAACGTCCACATTTATTGTAAGGCCTGATGAAAACCTGATGGCGCATGAGCTGGGGCATCAATGGTTTGGCGATAAAATAACCTGCGGAAGCTGGCATGATATCTGGCTCAACGAAGGTTTTGCTACTCACCTTGCCAGTATGAATTTTGAAAAAAATTATCCACTAACGGTAATGGCTACACGAAAAAAGGAAATTGAAAATATAACTTCACTCCCCGGTGGCTCTGTGTGGGTAGATGATACTACTAATGTAAACCGCATTTTTGATGGCAGGCTTACATACACTAAAGGTTCGCACTTATTGTACATGCTTCGATGGAAACTCGGCGACAGTATTTTCTTTGCAGGGATGAGAAAATATTTTAATGATTCGTCTATTGCATTTGGTTTTGCAAGAACAAATGATTTTAAAAGAAATCTTGAAGCAGTAAGCGGTATTGATCTTACTGAATTTTTTAATGATTGGTTTTATGGGCAAGGATATCCATCTTACAATGTAGTGTGGACGCCAATTGGCAACGATTACGTAAAAATAAATTTGAGCCAAACTACTTCGCATTCTTCGGTTGCATTTTTTGCACTGCCGGTTGCATTGCAATTTAAAAATGCTACGCAACAAAAAACAATTGTTGTAAATAACACTTACAACAATCAAATTTTTTTCAGCGATATTGGTTTTGCAGCAGACACCGTAATTGTTGACCCTGATTACTGGCTCATTACAAAAAATAATACTTCACAAAAAATAAATGATTCCGTTGCAGGAGAAAATGTTGTTCAGATATTTCCCAATCCGTTTGCCAATAATTTTAATTTATACCTGCATCATTTTACAAGCAATAAAGTTTATATAAAAATTTTTGATGCAAAAGGAAGTTTGTTGCTTCATGAAAATTTATCAATGAATGGTTCACTTTTTACACAAATAAATTCATCAACATTTTCAAAAGGAATTTATATTATTAAAATACTAACGGATGATGGTTTTACATTTGCACAAAAAATTTTGAAACATTAAATTTTGAAACATATTATTGCAATGAATAAATAAAACTGTGGCAAGAAAAAGAAAAAAGAAACATTCTCCTTTAAATTATTTTTTTATAATTATTTTCTGGCTCGCTTTTGCCTGCACCATCATTTATTACATCGTTCATTATTCTACTCAGCCTGCTGATGTGTTTTATCCAGACTTTCAAACTACCATACCCGATGGTTACGAAATTCATGGCATTGATGTAAGCAAATATCAAAACATTATTAACTGGAAAGAAGTAAAAAATATGCAGGCGGATGATATTAAAATCGGATTTGCATTTATAAAAGCAACAGAAGGCGAAGGCAACGTTGATAACCAGTTCAGACGAAACTGGCTGCAGGCGGAGCAACAAAATATTTGCAAAGGCGCTTATCATTTTTTTATTGCAGGCAAAAGCGGAAGAAGACAGGCTGCGAATTTTATTGAAATCGTGAACTTAAAAAAGGGAGATCTTCCGCCGGTTATTGATATTGAAAAAACATTTGGCGTTTCGCCAATTGAAATAAAAAAAGAAGTCGCCAATTGGCTTACTGTTGTAGAAAATTATTATCACGTAAAGCCTGTAATATACACCAACATTGACTTTTACAATACCTATCTTAAAAATGATTTTGATGATTATCCTGTTTGGATCGCACATTATTTGCAACCCGTAAACCCGCGCATTGACCACAAATGGATTTTCTGGCAACACAGCGAAAGCGGAAGAGTGAATGGTATAAAAGCGCCGGTTGATTTCAATGTTTTTTCCGGAGACAGCACCGAATTTAAAAATTTTTTGATTCAGTAAAATAAAAAAAAAATTAACTGGTATGATCTGTAACAATAAACCAATTGCCATTTATTTTTTTAAATAATAAAGTAAAATAACCGCCAATACTTCCCGAAAGTCTTTGCAAATACCATTTGCCAATTACAAAATAATAATTAGAAGAAAGTGGTTTTAGTTTTAGTAAATTAAATGTAAGCTTTCCCATTGCAAGTGTATCAGGATAATTTTTTTTATAATTATCGAGTGTATGTTGCCATCCATAAGTAATGCCCGATTTACCGATAAACATTAAGGAATCATTTTGCCAATAACCTTTCATAAAATTATCAACACTGCCTTCGTTCCACGATTGTACCTGTGCATCTAAAACTTTACGAATAGCGATTTCATTTTTTGATTGTGCAAATGATGATGCTAAATAAAAAATTAAAATTGCTACGATGAAAAATTGTTTCATTTTTTTTGAACAAGATAAAAAATATTGATTTAATGTGTTACAGAGATTAGTTACCTTCCCTTCGGGAAGGGGTGGACTTATCTAAACTCAATTGCTTTCACCGGTTGGATTTTTCTTACCAATAAAGAAGGAATGATGAGCATCATAAAGCAAATAATTAATGTGGCGCCGTCAACTGCTACAACCTGCCACCACACTACATCTGCGTGAGCTACTTTCATGTAATAGGCTTCTTCATCAAGCTTAATAAAACCTGTTGCTTCCTGCAAATAACAAATTCCCAAACCCAAAATGGTTCCTGCAATAATTCCTGTAAAGGCAATAATAGAAGTGTTGTATAAAAATATTTTCTGAATGGTAATATTCGGAGCGCCCAATGCTTTTAATATTCCCGTCATTTTGGTTCTCTCCAAAACTAAAATAATAAGACAAGTAATTAAATTAACTACCGCCACCACCATCATTATTCCCAGTAAAATACTTTTTATTCGTCCCTGCAAACTCAGCCAGTCAAAAATATTCGGATAAATTTCTTTAATAGTTTTGCTGTACCAATTTCCCGGCAAAGCTTCCTGTTCATACAAAAAATTATTCACTGAATCTGTTTGCCGGTAATCATTTAAAAATATTTCATACCCGCCAATTTCTGTAGAATCCCAATCGTTGAGCCTTTGAATTAATTTAAGATCGCCAATACAAAAATTTTGATCATACTCATCAATTCCTGTTTTAAATATTCCCGCAATTTTTAATTTACGTGCACGCTGGCTTCCATCGCTTTGTATAAATAAAATAATTACACTGTCATTTACATTTGCTTCAAGTTGGTTGGCAGTGTATGCTGAAATATCAATGTCTTTGCTATAACCGCTATCAGTAAATGAAATCCATTTTCCCTTTTCAAGAAATGAATTGATGCGGCTGAAATGAAAACTGCTGTCAACCCCTTTCATCAATACGCTTTCAATATTTTCTTTGTACCGGATGATTGCCGATTTGGTTGCATAGCGTTCTACACTTTTTACCTGTGGCAAAGTGTATAAATAATTTTCAATGGTATCATTTTTTTCAATGGGCGCTTCTTCGGCAATGTTTGCCTGTGTCATTACATTTTGCTGCACGCGAATGTGCCCCCAAAAACTAAAAACTTTATTGCTGATTACATTTTGAAAACCATTAACAAAGCTTAATGCAACTATCATCACCGCCACGCTTATCATAGTAGCAGTAATGGCCAAGCCAATGATAAATCGTGAAAAAGTTTTTTGCCTGTTAAATGCAATGCGCTTTGCTATGAAAGATGAAACATTCAAACGTTTTAAATTTGGTATCTTGTAAAACTAATTTTTTTAAATCATTTCAATGAAATCAATAAAGGCTGTTTCTATTATTTTTCGAATTGTCTCCTGTTGGTGGGAACACGAACCGGGGCAGCACGCCGTGGCCGGTGTCCTCACCTCCCACAAGACACAAAAAATGGTTTCTATTATTTTAATAAATTTTATTTTTTTATTTTTTTCAAAAAATATAAATGCCCAATCGCCCGACAGTATTTATTTAAATAATATTAAAACGGTAAGATTATATAGTTATGGAAATCAACTCGGCCTGCCCGTAATAAAATTGAATAGTGGCGACAAAGTAGAACTTCATTTTGATGATTTGGATGCTGATGTAAAATATTATTATTACACGTATCAACTTTGCAACAGCGACTGGATGCCGGTAGATATAAATTCATTAGATTATATAAAAGGATTTACGCAAGTAAGAATTTCCGATTATCGTTTTTCGTCAATAGCGCTCACAAGATATACGCATTACCGGGCTGTAATACCCGACAGAAGCAGCTTTCCAACAAAATCCGGCAATTATATTTTAAAAGTTTTTTTAAATGGCGATACTTCGCAAATTGCATTTACAAAAAGATTAATGGTGGTAGATAATAAAACCTCCATCCTGGCAAAAGCAATTCAACCTTTTGCGCCGGATCTTTTTCAAACCCATCAGCGAGTTCAATTTACTGTAGATATAAAAGGCATTGATGCTTTTAATGCCGCCCAGCAGGTAAAAGTTGTTATTCTAAAAAATTTCAGATGGGATGATGCATTAAAAAATTTTCCGCCCACTTTTATACGTGGCGCTTCACTCGAATATAATTCTGAAAACATTGGCGTATTTCCAGGCGGCAAAGAATGGCGCTGGCTTGATATTACCGATTTTCATTTGCAAAGCGATCGCGTGTTAAGCGCTGATTACAATAAGCGATCAACCGAAATTTATTTAAAGCCGGATGCACCCAGGGATGGGCAACGATATGTATATTACCAGGATTATAACGGCATGTTTGTATCATCGGCTATTCGTGGCTATAATCCTTTGTGGGAAACGGATTATGCTACGGTTTATTTTTCATTTGTGCCGCCTAACGGTAACGCATACACGAATAAAGATATTTATTTATTTGGCCAGCTTACCAATTATAATTATACAGATAGCTTAAAAATGAAATTCAATCCTGATAAGGGAATGTATGAAACCCATCTTTTTTTGAAACAGGGGTATTATGATTATACATACATAGCCGTTGATAAAAACAATCCTGAAATAAAAAATGAATTAGATGGAAATTATTATGAAACAGAAAACCTGTACACCATTTTAGTTTATTATCGTTCATTTATTGACCGCTCGGATGAACTGATTGGTATAACCACTTTTGATACAAGAACTGACAGGCCGGGATTAAGTTTTTAGTTGATTAATAATTTCATTATTTTTTTACAACCCGTGTACTCTTTACTTCTTCCGGCGTTATTGCCGAAGCTTTATTTTTAAAATTGTTGCGAATGTAAGTAAGCACATCCGCTATTTCTTTGTCTTTCAAAGTGGCCTGTGCAGGCATGTTATTAGAATAATATTTACCATCAATAGGAACTTTTTCTGTAGAGCCTAATAAAACCCATTGTATCAATTTTTTTTTATTTCCCATAACAAATGAAGCATGTATCAGCGGAGGGTTCATTTTAGGAACTCCGCCTCCATTGGCCTGGTGGCAGGTTAAGCAATTTTTTTGATATACTTTTTTACCATTAGCTATGGAAGCCGCCAATGAAGTTTGCGTGTATGCGTTACCGTTATATAGTAAGATTAACCACAAACAACTCGTAATTTTTTTCATTTATTTTCGGGTATAAGTAATTTTATAAATGGTTCCACCCTGGTCGTCAGAAACATATAATGAACCGTCAGGACCCTGCGCCAGCCCGCATGGACGATGCTTTGCTTCATTAGGCGACATAAATTGAGCGCCTCCGGCAAAATCATCAGCAAACACTTCCCAATCGCCACTTGGCTTGCCGTCTTTAAAGGGTACAAAAGCAACAAAGTATCCTTTCTGTGGCTCTGGCGCACGGTTCCATGAACCATGAAATGCAATGAAAGCGCCGTGTTTAAATTTTTCAGGAAACATATTTCCTTCATAAAACAAAAGTCCATTAGGGGCTAAATGACCGGGAAATGCAACAAGCGGATCTATAGCATTTTCACCGCCTTCTTTTTTTCCATCGCCTCCATATTCGGGCGCCAGAATTTTTTTATGTTGTATTTGATCATAATAAATATATGGCCAGCCTGCATCATCACCTTTGTTCAAACGATATAAACATTCAGCAGGTAATTCAGCGCTTTGTTCGTCAGTATATAAATCAGGAAAAAGATCATGCAGTTGGTCCCTTCCATGTTGCGTTACATATAAAGCGTTTACATCATTGTTCCATGCAATTCCCATTTCATTGCGAAGACCCGTTGCATAACGCACACCATCACCATAAGTTTGATTTTCTTTATCAGTTTTAAATTCCCAAATGCCTCCTGCAGAATCAAGAACAGGACAAGGTTTCATTGCCGGTGATCCTTTTGTTCTGTCTTTTACCTGGCATGAATTGGAATAAGCGCCAATGGTTACATAAATATTTCCATTGTTATCAAATGTAAAAGGTTTTGATTCATGCTCGTGCCTGTTGAGCAAGCCAGTGATAATAAGTTCCGGCTTATCGGGATTAATAACTTTTCCATTTGCATCCAATTTGTAGCGATACACTTTTGTATCCGACGATGCATATAAATATCCGTCTTTAATTCCTATCCCTGTTCCGGTATAGTTTCCGAAACCTGTTTTTACGTCAGCTTTACCATCGCCATTTGAATCGTGCAAATAATAAATGCCTTTACCATTTTTAAGACTGGAAAGTTTCACATAAACATCGCCATGCTTTGTAACCGTTATGTGGCGGGCTTCTCCAAGGCCTTCTGCAAATTTTACTGCATGAAAACCTTCCGGCAATTTTAAACCCACATCATCCGGTTTTAATTTTTTATGTTGTATGCTGTCGCTTGCTGATTTTGCAAATGAATTGTTTGCAGCAATTAAAAAAAGAAATAATACAGCAAATAAGAATTTCGTTTTCATATTATTTTTATTTGGAAGTTAAAGTTATTGAATTCGAATTGGTTTTTAAAGTTTCTGCATTACAAAGGTTTTAGCAAATATTTTTTTTGTGTCAAATTTTATACCTCAATTGTTTTTTAATGGTTTCTTTTCATGAATAATTTCAATTTAAAGTTTCAAAATTTCAAACTATAATTTTTTAACTTCGATACCAATGAAATTATACATTAAAAATATGGTGTGCAGCCGTTGTAAAATGGTTGTAAAAAATGAACTGATACATTTTGGATTGCATCCAAAAAATATAGAATTAGGTGAAGTGGAAATTGAAGAAGAAATAAATAATGAACAAAAAAATAAATTAAATACCACGTTACAATCATTCGGTTTTGAATTGATTGATGATAAAAAAAGCAGGCTTATTGAAAAAATAAAAAATACTATTGTTGATTTAGTTCATTATTCTCAAGATCAAATCAAGACTACTTTTTCCAAACATATCAGCAACAAGCTTCATCACGATTATAATTATTTAAGCAATCTTTTTTCAGAAGTAGAAGGTACAACAATTGAAAAATACTTTATTGCACAAAAAATAGAAAAAGTAAAAGAATTATTAAAATATGATGAGCTTTCACTCTCTGAAATTGCCGACAGGCTCGGTTATAGCAGCGTTGCCTATTTATCCAACCAGTTTAAAAAAGAAACCGGGCTTACGCCAACTTTTTATAAATCATTAAAAGAAAATAAAAGAAAAAGTATTGAAGACCTGTAAATGTTACAATTCATTTACATAATTCTGTAACAATATTGCTTTCAATCAGGTTTAACTTTGTGTCAATAAAAAATAAATAATGACACATACTTATAATATCAACGGAATTACCTGCAGCGGTTGTCAAAAAAAAGTTCAGGAATTATTATCTGTAATTCCGGAAGTGGAAAATGTTTCAATTGATTTATCAAAATTGGAAGCGGTTGTTGAAATGAAGGAACATATTCCAATCAAAAAAATGCAATCAGCTTTAAAAGATTTTCCAAAATATCAATTAACAGAAAAAAATAATTTGCAACGTAAAGAACATTTCAATTATTCACCTGTTTCAAAAAAAATTCATGAAGATCCTTCGCATCATAGCGGCGTTTATTATTGCCCCATGCATTGCGAAGGAGATAAAACATACGACAGGCCAGGCAATTGCCCCGTGTGCGGAATGAATTTAATACAAGATGTTGCGGCAATAAAAAAAGTGCAATACACTTGCCCGATGCATCCTGAAATTATAAGAGATGCGCCCGGCTCCTGCCCCATTTGCGGAATGGATTTGGTTCTATTAAATCCTATTGATGAAGAAAATAAAACATACAAAGCGCTTTTAAAAAAATTTAAAATCGCTGTTGGTTTTACGTTGCCGATTTTATTAATTGCAATGAGTGATATGCTTGTCAATAATCCGCTTTATAAAATTATGAGCCAGCATCCATGGAATTGGGTACAGCTTGTATTGGCCGTCCCTGTTGTGTTTTATGCAGGCTGGATGTTTTTTCAGCGTGCATGGATTTCTATTAAATCATGGCATTTAAATATGTTCACACTTATCGGAATCGGAACTGGCGTTGCATTTTTATTTAGTGTCGTTGCACTTTTATTTCCTCAAATTTTTCCACCGCAATTCAAAACAGAAAATGGAACCGTGTTTGTTTACTTTGAAGCAGCAACTGTTATTCTCACATTGGTTTTACTTGGTCAGCTTTTGGAAGCAAAAGCGCACAGCCGAACAAATGGCGCGATAAAAGAATTATTAAAATTAGTTCCTTCAGAGGCAACTTTATTAATTAATGGTGAAGAAAAAATTATTGCTATTGATGAAGTACAAAAAGGAAATTTATTACGCATAAAACCCGGAGAAAAAATTCCTGTTGATGGAAAAATTACAGAAGGCGAAAGCACCATTGATGAATCTATGATTACCGGCGAGCCGGTTCCGGTTGATAAAAAAATCGGCGACACAGTAACTTCAGGAACTATCAATACAAACAGGTCTTTTGTAATGGAAGCAGAAAAAGTGGGCGCAGAAACTTTATTGTCGCAGATTATAAAAATGGTGAATGATGCCAGCCGCTCCAAAGCGCCTATTCAAAAATTAACTGATAAAATATCCGGATATTTTGTACCGGTGGTGGTAATTATTTCTGTTATCACATTTGCTGCATGGGTTGTATTTGGCCCAGAGCCGAAATATGTATATGCTTTTGTAAATGCGATCGCGGTATTAATTATTGCTTGCCCTTGTGCATTAGGTTTAGCAACGCCAATGTCAGTAATGGTGGGCGTTGGCAAAGGTGCGCAATCAGGAATTTTGATAAAAAATGCAGAAGCGCTTGAGAACATGAATAAGATAAATACATTGATAATTGATAAAACCGGAACCATCACAGAAGGAAAACCATCAGTGGAAAAAATTGTTTTAGAAAATGAATTTAATGAAAATGATGTGTTGCAAAAAATAGTTTCTTTAAACACACATAGCGAGCATCCGCTGGCAGAAGCAATTGTAAATTATGGTAAACAAAAAAATGTAACTCTATCTTCTGTTACAAATTTTGAATCTATTACCGGCAAAGGGGTTACCGGAATTGTTGATGCTAAAAAAATTGCATTAGGCAATAAAAAATTAATGGAAGAAATGAAATCACCAATACCGGCAAATCTTGATGAGAAAATATTTATTGAACAAAAAAAAGGGAAAACAGTTTCTTATATTTCTATAAATAATGAAGTGGCTGGTTACATAACAATTACCGATAAAATAAAAAAAGCAACTAAAAAAGCAATTGAAGAATTGCATAATGATCATGTAGAAATAATAATGCTCACCGGCGACAATGCAGCCACAGCAGAGGCTGTAGCCGATGAATTGCATATAAATTTTAAAGCAGAATATTTACCGGCAGATAAATTGAATGAAATAAAAAGATTGCAAAGTGAAAATAAAAAAGTTGCAATGGTAGGCGATGGCATTAATGATTCTCCTGCGTTGGCGCAAGCGAATGTAGGAATAGCCATGGGAACCGGAACAGACGTTGCAATAGAAAGCGCAGACGTTACCTTGGTGAAAGGCGATTTGCAGGGAATTATAAAAGCAAAAAAATTAGGCAAAAGAGTTATGAAAAACATTCATGAAAATTTAATTTTCGCGTTTATTTATAATGTGCTGGGAGTGCCCATTGCAGCCGGAGTGCTGTATCCTGTTTTCGGAATTTTATTATCGCCAATGATTGCTGCGGCGGCTATGAGCTTTAGCTCCGTATCGGTAATTTTAAATTCATTGCGATTAAGAAATTTAAAATTGTAATTAATGTAAGGAAAAGATGGGTTTAAAAAAATTATAAATAAAATGCTACGAAAAATAATTTCAATTATAGTTATACTGATCGCGTTAATCAACATATCTTTTGCACAAAGGGATATGAAGAACATAAAAAAAGATACTGTGCCTCATTCAAAAAATAAAAAGGATTCTCTAACGGTGACGGATATACGAAATGATACAATGGAGATGAATAACATGAAAGGAATGGATATGAATAATATGGATACTTCAAAACCCAAACATCACGATCATCAAAATATGAATATGCAAATGCCGATGCATAATTCGAATAAAGAAATGAATATGGATATGATGAGCGATGCGCTTTCGCTAAATCTTCCGATGGAGCGGCACGGCTCAGGTACAGGCTGGCTGCCGGATGCATCGCCCATGAATGGTTATATGTTTCATAGCGCTAAATGGATGTACATGCTTCATGGCAATATTTTTTTCAGGTATAACAACCAGGATTTTTCTG
>JAICZH010000142.1 GCA_025933775.1 Chitinophagaceae bacterium | reverse complement strand
GGCGCAATCAGTTTTCCATTTCCCATTACTACATCAATCTTATATTTTTTCATTAAAAACTGAACGCCTTTATTCATTTTTTCTGCAATGCCGCGGCTACGCTTTATTACATTCCCGAAATTTTGTTTTGGATCATTTATTTCAATTCCATAATCGGATGCATGTTTGGCATATTCAAATACCTGGGCGCTTTTGAGCAATGCCTTTGTGGGAATACAACCCCAGTTGAGGCAAATGCCCCCAAGGCTTTCGCGTTCTACAATTGCAACTTTTTTTCCCAATTGCGAAGCTCTTATTGCTGCAGGATAACCGCCAGGACCACTGCCCAATACTATTACGTCGTAAGCCATATTCTATACAATTTTTAAAGTAAAAAATTTTGTAAAAAGAGATGCAAAATTACTTTAGAATATGCAAAGTGCAAAAAGGCGTTATCATCCATATTATTAAATTAGAGTTTAATGAAAAATTTATTAAAAAACTTTTGGAAAGTTCAAAACTTTCCAAAAGTTAGGGTAAAAGGGGGGGTTGTTACGAAGAAATAGCGTTTATGCGTTACCGTTAGTTTCTATAAAAATGTTTTTGTTTCATTATTTTTTTTCCAGGGCTGGCATTAAGAATGTGCTTACCTCCGGGGTGTGATGTTCTTTCTTTGCAATTGCTTCCATCTTCTTAATAATATCAGGATGTTCTGCAGCAACGTCATGTTGTTCTTGAATGTCGGTGTTCAAATCAAACAATTGCCATTGCATATTTCCTTTCATAATATTTAAAATAATTCCTTTCCAGTTATTCATTCTTATTGCAAGCTGGCCACCATATTCAGGATATTCAAAGTATAAATAATTATGTTGGTGTTTTTGTTCTTTCCCTAATATTTCAGGAAGCATGCTGATGCCATTTATATTTTTTGGCGATTGAATTTTTAATAAATCACAAAGCGTAGGCATCATATCAATGGTTGCAGAAATCATGTTGGAGATTGAACCTGCTTTTATTTTACCAGGCCATTCCACAATAAATGGTTCGCGAATGCCTCCTTCATGTAAAAAACCTTTTCCCCATCCATATTCGCTTTTAAAATGACCGGCGCTATTGAAGAATTTTCCATCTACACCAACGCTTTCAAATGAAGGTCCATTATCGCTGCAAAACATAATGATGGTATTATCGTAAATGCCTTTTGCTTTTAATTCTTTTACTATTTCACCAATCTGTTCATCTAAAGTTGAAATCATTGCAGCATATGTTGCACGCGGGTAACGGCATGGAAAATAACTGCCCCCTAAAAATGGTTTTTCATCGCCAAACTTTTTATGATAATAGTCTATCCATTTTTGCGGCGCTTGCAATGATACATGCGGCAATGGAGAAGGATAATACAAAAAGAAAGGCTTCTCTGCATTCTTATCAATAAAATTTATTGCTGCTTTAATTAAAAAATCAGGAGCATAATCTTTTTGCTGATATACTTCATAATTTTTTTCATTCAGAGGATCTTTATCTTTTGGGAATTTAATATTCGGATCAACCACATTATTATTTAGAGGAACACGGTTTTCATTTTCCCATAAATGCCCGGGATAATAAGTATGATCCTGCCGTTGGCAAATAAATCCATAGAAATAATCAAAGCCCTGGTGGTTGGGTGTGCCGGCTGTGAAAGGTGCGCCCAGCCCCCATTTGCCAACGATGCCTGTTGTGTAGCCTGCTTTTTTTAAAACTTTTGCAATCGTTATTGTTGAATCAGGAATGGGCCATTGCCCTTCTAAAAAAGGATTTGCTTCCACCGCTTTAAAATTCCAAACGTCGCCGCGTTCTGTCCATTCATCATTACCGCGTATATATGCTTTGCCCGAATTAATTCCTGTCATCAATAAATATCGCGACGGTGCACAAACCGCAAATGCATAATGTTGCGTAAAATGCCTGCCTTCTTTTGCCAATGCATCAATGTTTGGCGTTTCAATTTTTTGCTGACCATAACAACCCACATCGCCATAACCCAAATCATCTGCAAGAATGTAAATGATGTTAGGTTTTGTTACATGTTTTGATTGAGCAAAAATAATTGTTGAAAAAATTATTGAAATAAAAAATAAAAATATTTTTTTCATTATTTAAAATTTTATAAAAAAGACTTTTAGAAAGTTTTGAACTTTCCCAAGGGTTTAAATTTTGAAAATTGATTGTAGAATTGCCGTTATCATAAATAAACAAAGAAAAAAATTAAAAAATTAAATTATTAGCGCCTTTGAAACTTTGTGTCAACAGATACAATTTTATAATTTTAATCGTTTCATTTTTCTGCATAGAAAAAATTGTAATTCCATTTTTTACTCTATATTTTTTTTGTGGATTTGAAAATTTAAAATCAGCAAATGGTAATTTGATTTTGCAAATGTTATTTGTTTCGGATTTAATAATAACTTTTGTAAACACACCCTTTTCTTTTTTTGCAGAAACTAAAAATGCACCTTCTGCTCTTAAATTAGTAAACGAAACATTTTGCCATGATGCAGGAACCGAAGGAAACACTTGTATATAATCATTTCTGCTTTGCAATAACAATTCCTGCACGCCTTCTGCAAACGCAAAATTTCCTTCGAGTGTAAATGGACGGTAAGTGAAGCTTGAATACTCGCCGCCTTTCTGATCACCATTCAAATGAAAACTATTTGGAGAACAAAAATTAGATGCAAAAATATTTAATTGTTTCACTGCCCTGTCTGCTTCATAAGCTCTTGCATATAAACAAGCCATCCACGCAAAAGAATAACCACACCAGTTTCGTGTTCCTTTTTCTTCAATACGTTTTAAAGAATTTTCAATAATGATTTTGTCTTTTGGATCATTAATATCTAATAACGCTAAAGGATAAATGCTCATGTATGGCGACATGTGGCGATGAGATTCATCGAGGTTTTGGCCGGGTGCAACCGTAAGCCCTGTCTCATTTACATTATAACTTGGTAGCTGATGTAAAACTTGTAACCAATGTTTTGCTTCACCGGTTTTATGCATTGAATCACTTACTTCGCTTGCTGCTTTAAATAAAAATTTTACCTCCGATAAATCATAATTTGTCCAGTTTAAAAACCATGCGTTAATATTATTATCATTATACTCAGGGCTTGAACTTAGCGGCAATTTCCTCACGCCATTTTTTAATGTAGTGATGTTTTCAAGATAAGTTGCAACATCATGAATATATGGATATGTCCTTGCTTCTAAAAAATTTTTATCCATTGAATATTTCCATTGCCAGTAAAAATGCTGCGCACACCACGCACCAATTGTTGGCGATAAAGAATATTGAATCCATCCGCCCATTGGATTGCCATTAATTGTTTCAACACCCGGCACATTTAAACCATCCACACCAAAATATTGTTTTGTAAATTTTTGATTGTTGATTTTTGTTTTCCAAAGCCAGTTTGTATAAGATGATGCTTCATTTAAATGATTGCTTGTGTAAGCAGGCCAGTAACTAAGTTGCGTATTCAAATCGTTATGAAAATCTCCTTTCCATGGTGGAAGATTTCCATTGTCTGCTGTCCACACAGCTTGTAGTGTTATAGCAGGTGCACCGGGGCGAGCCACGCATCCTAATTTGTATAATTCAAGCCAGTATTGCTTTTCAAGCAATGTATCAGGAATATCAATGGATGATTTTGACCAAAAATTTTTCCACCATGTTATATGTTCATTCCATCCTGTTGGTGCTGCTGCATTAATATTTAATGACGATAAAACCGCAGGCTTATCATTTGAAATTGTCCATGTTCCAATTACATGATTATTCGAAATTTTTTTCCATTCAATCAATACTTCATAATAATGATTATTAAATGTTGGTTGATGATATCGAATGTAATTTTCAGTTTTTGTAACGGTGTCTTTTGTATAACCAAGCTTTTGCAAACCTTCACCTGAATGGCTGTTATCATTTGCAATTTTATTATCGCCGTTATAATTTGGTATGATAAGATGCGGCGCAATAATTTGAAAAATATTTTTTGCTTGTGATGATGATAAATTCTCAAAACCAAAATATCCTTGTTGTTTTGTTGCATGAATGTAACAATTGAATACAACGCCATTTTCAAATTTCACCGTATTCAATGCAGATGAAATATCCAGCACATTAGAAATTACTTTTCCAAAAGAACTGATATCAAACTCAATTGCAGCAGCAGGTAACTTGGTAGGATAAACAATATTATCATAAGGCGCATCGCCCAGTTTATGTACCGAGTCGTAGTCCTTTGTGAGTACGTGTTGAGTAACCCATTTAAAATTAAATTTTGATAAATCCATTGCTTTGCGTTCGTCCCACAAATCAGCACGGTCGAGTGAAATGCGCAGCATATTATCTTTTTGCCAAATCAAAGCGCCCAACATCCCATTGCCCAAAAACATGGCTTCATCCCATTTTGTTGCAAGATGATTAAACTGCAAATTATCTTTTGCTGTTGGCTGCCCCAATAAATGCGCAGATGAAAAACAAACAATCCATAAAAACAGCGGGATAAAAATTTTCACTTGCGGTTATTTATAAGCAAAGAAACAATAATCAAACCCTCTATTGCAAATTGATTTATTTTTCAATCATTTATTTTCTATTTAAAAAATAAAAATAAAAATAAAAAGAATCAATTATTTTTAAACGGAACTTTTACAATTACAGATGAAGCCTTGCCTTTTTCATTGGCACAGCTTTCGATGGACCATAAGTCCATGAGGTTATCACCGTCAATC
>JAICZH010000026.1 GCA_025933775.1 Chitinophagaceae bacterium | reverse complement strand
TTTAGTATAAATATTTTTTTAGTATAAATATTTTTTTAGTATAAATATTTTTATTAAAAATTATTCATTAATATAAATATTGCTTTATGAAATACAATCTTAATAAACTTATGAAAAAATTTTTTTTCTTCTTAATGATTTTTATTTCTGCAAATGCTTTTTCACAAAAAAGTTTTGATGCAAATGCCGCCCATGAAAATTTTTTCAGAATAGGAGCCAAGGCAGGCGTAAATATTAATAAAATTAATGGCCGGTCTTATAATGATGGATTTAATTATAATTATTTACTGGGAGCTTTTATGCAATTTAATTTTTCAAGAACTTTTGGATTGCAACCCGAAGTAAATTTTGTACAATCTTCATCTGAATTTAGTAATGATGCTTCCTCTGTTTATGATGATTTATTTTTGGGTGGAAGTCAGAAGAAAGCAAAGTTGGATTACCTGAAAGTGCCGTTGCTACTCAATATTAATGTAGGCCCAAGTAAAAGAATAAAATTGCAACTCGGCCCGCAGTATGGAAATATTTTGAAACAAACTGTTGATAGCCTCAAGAGCAATGGCAATATTTTTAAAACCGCCGACTGGAGCGCCGTTGGCGGATTGTGGATACAAATTCCTTTTATAAATCTTGGCGCTCGTTATGAAATTGGATTAACTAATCTCAATGATATTGATAACCAGGAAAAGTGGAAGAGCCAGGCTTTTACCATCTTCGCGGGGTTTACATTTTAACTCCACATATATCAGTTTTATTTTGCCCCGTTGGTTAACGGGGTTTTTTGTACATTGAAAATTAAAAGAGATTTTTTATGCAACATATAAATATTGAAAATTTATTTTTAATAGATATTGAAACAGTTTCTGGTGTAGAACATTTTCATTTGCTGAACGATGAATGGAAAGAATTATGGACAGAAAAAATTTTGAAAAGTTTGCCGCCAGATGCAACAGCCGAAGAATATTATCCGAAACGAGCAGCAATACTTGCCGAGTTTGCAAAAGTAATTTGCATCAGCACGGGATATTTCAAGAAAGAAAATAATGAATGGCAATTGCGCATAAAATCTTTTTATTCGGAAGATGAAAGAAAAGTGCTTGAAAATTTTATAACCATGCTACAGCAAATACATTCGCGAAATACAAAATGGATTTTTGCCGGGCACAATATAAAAGAATTTGATATTCCTTTTTTAAGCAGAAGAATATTGGTAAATAATATGGCAATACCATCCTGCATTGATTTTCAAAATATGAAACCCTGGGAAACTCCCGTAGTTGATACGTTGCATTTGTGGCGCTTTGGAGATTATAAACATTACACTTCTTTAAAATTATTGTCGGCTGCACTCGGTGTGCCCTCGCCAAAAGACGATATTGATGGCAGCAAAGTTGGCGAAGTATTTTATACAGAAAAAAATCTGCAACGCATTGCAACTTATTGTGGCAAGGATGTTGCCACGGTTGCCAACGTGATACTGCGATTTAAAAATTTGCCTCCTCTGCGTGAAGAACAAATAATTTTTATATCTTAATAAACGCAGTGTAATTGGTCATCTTTAAAATTTAAATTATGAAGAAAGCGGATTCAATGAAGTCGCTTATTTTTTAATATAGATGCTGCAACTTCTTTTCCGCTTTGTAATGCAGCATCCACTGTGGAAGAAGAGTTTTTGGCTAAATATTCTCCGGCAAAATAAATTGTATTTTTAAATGGCTGATGCAAAAATTTCCGCGCTTGTTCTGTTTGTAAAGTAGAATAAGAGTACCCTCCAGAAATATACGGTTCTTTAATCCAATTCATTGTTTTAAATTTAATAAGCCTTTTTTCAAGGAGCATAACCGGCATTGAAAAAATGGATGAAAGCGATTTAAGCACGAAGCTTTTAAATTTTTTTTCTGAATAATTTTTTATTTTAAAAGAATTTGGTCCACCAATCCAGCCCGTAAGCAGCGGCGCTTTCGAAGGATATTGCGTCCACCATGTAGGAATAATAGCTTCTGTAAAAATATAAGAAGGCGCAGGAATATTTTTTTCTTTTAAAAAATTTTTACTCAGCCAAAAGGGCTTATCAAATTCCAATAAAAATTTAATAACGCCACCATTCCCGATTTTTTTTACAGCTTTCAAATAGGCATCACCGTTAGATGGCAGCTTAATAAAATTTTCACTGTTCTTTTTACTTTGCAAAACACCGAGTGGAACTGCAATAATTATTTTTTCACTTGTATATTTTGTTGACGGAGTTATTACTTCAATATTTTTATTTTGCCTGATTTCTTTTACGGGTTCGTTTGTTTTAATTACACCATTATTTTGTAAACACGCTTCTTTTAAAAAATCAATCAGCGCATGGTAATCGGGCACAGGCCTGTATTGCGGCTCATCTTCACCTTTCATTTCATTTCTTATGGCAAACACATTTGCATCATCGGGGTCGGCGGCATCATATCCTTCAATATACCTTCTGAATTGTTTTTTTAAAGTATCATATTTTTTTGGCTTAAAAAATTTTCCCAAGAAAATAGTTACAGTAATATCTTTTTTACATTCATTTAATTTTTGTAACAATAAATTCCAATGCGGAACAAAATCATTTGCTGGGCTCCATTTTCCCTTCGTTACCCTGCAAAAATTTCCTTTTAGTTTTTCTTTTTTTAACCCTGCTTCTTTCAGCACATCAAAAGTTGTTTGCAAGTTTCCGTGAATAAATTCTGCGCCGCCTTCTGCAGGAAAGGCAAAATTGTCTATGCGATGAATCCGGCCACCCAATTGATTCCTGGCCTCCAGCAATAAAATTTTTTTACCTCCTTCACTCAAAAGTTTAGCAGCCATTAATCCCGCTGCACCCCCGCCGATAATTATTACGTCATACATGTTTTAAAATAAACAAGTGTAGAGAAAGAAAGTTGTAAAAAGATAAAATGTAAAATTATCATTAGGAATTAATGGGAAAGAAGCTATACCAATAAAACAATTTATAAAAAACTTTAAGCTTCCATTTCCATATAACTCTCCAAGGGCTCGCAAGTACAAATTAAATTTCTATCGCCATACGTATTATTTACCCGGCTTACACTTGGCCAGAATTTATTTTGTTTTAAATAATTCAATGGGAAAGCTGCTTTGCTTCGGCTGTATGCATGGTTCCATTCATCGGCAGTAATAACAGATAAAGTATGCGGCGCATTTTTTAAAACATTGTCTTTCTTATCAGCGCTGCCATTTTCAATTTCTTTTATTTCTTCATAAATATTAATTAATGCATCACAAAACCTGTCAAGCTCCGCTTTACTTTCGCTTTCAGTTGGCTCAATCATAATGGTTCCTGCTACAGGAAAACTTAGTGTAGGCGCATGAAGGCCATAATCCATAAGCCTTTTAGCCACATCTTCCGCTTCAATAGCTGCTGAATTTTTAAAAGGCCGAAGGTCAACAATAAATTCGTGTGCGCACGTTCCTTGTTTGCCCGTATATAAAATTTTAAAATATTTTTTTAATCTCGCCTTCATATAATTGGCATTGAGTATCGCATATTCAGTAGCTTTTTTTATGCCGGCTTGCCCCAGTAATTTTATATAAGCATAACTAATTAGTAAAATACTTGCGGAGCCATAGGGCGCTGCGCTTACAGAATTCTTTCCATTTTTTCCCGCTAAAAAAGGGATCAATTTTTCATTTACGCAAATGGGTCCCATGCCCGGGCCGCCGCCGCCATGCGGTATTGCAAAGGTTTTATGTAAATTTAAATGACAAACGTCGGCGCCAATGTTTCCAGGCGATGTAAGCCCAACCTGCGCATTCATGTTGGCTCCATCCATATAAACGAGTCCGCCATTATCATGAATAATTTTACAAATTTCTTTTATCGTTTCTTCAAATACGCCATGTGTTGAAGGATACGTAACCATTAATCCCGCAAGTGAATCTTTATATTTTTGTGCCTGCATTTTTAAATCATTCATATCAATATTTCCTGCATCATCACATTTTGTAACCACCACTTTAAAGCCTGCCATCACAGCAGAAGCAGGATTGGTTCCATGTGCTGAAACCGGAATTAATATAACATTGCGATGCCTATCATTTCTGCTTTCATGATATTGATGTATGCCAAGTAAGCCCGCGAACTCGCCCTGGGCACCACTATTAGGCTGCAAGCTGCATGCGGCAAATCCTGTTATAATACTTAAAAATTTTTCCAATTCATTTATCGTATATGCGTAACCGTTAGTTTGATCAGATGGAGCAAAAGGATGAATTTTACTAAACTCCGGCCAGCTTACGGGAATTAATTCTGTTGCTGCATTCAACTTCATCGTGCAAGAACCAAGCGGTATCATTGAATGAGTAAGCGAAAGATCTTTATTCTCTAATAATTTCATATAACGCATAATCTCTGTTTCGCTGTGATAGGTATTAAATACAGGATGCGTTAAAAATTGTGTAGTTCTTGTAAGTGATGCAGGAATATTATCTAACAGCGCTTCATTATCGAAAGTTGCGGAAGAAGTGTCAACATCCATTGAAGAAGCAAAAACGCTGATGATATTCAGCACATCATTTTTTGTAGTTGTTTCATCCAATGAAATAGTAACCATATTTTCATCAGGATAGTAAAAATTCATTCGATATTTATCAGAAATCTCTTTTACTTTTTTTGAATTATTAATTTTAAAAGTAAGTGTATCAAAATAATTTTTGTTTTGTAATTCAAACCCTTCATCTTCTAATTCTATTGCCAATGTTTGTGTAAGCAATGAAATGCGTTTAGCCGTCTCCGTTAGTCCGTTACTTCCGTGATATACTGCATACATCGCAGCCATGTTTGCCAGCAATGCTTGCGCAGTGCAAATGTTGGAAGTCGCTTTCTCCCGGCGAATATGTTGTTCTCTTGTTTGCAAAGCCATGCGAAGAGCACGATTGCCTTGCGCATCCACACTCACACCGATAATTCTTCCCGGAATATTTCTTTTAAATTCTTCTTTTGTTGCAAAAAAAGCAGCATGGGGGCCGCCATATCCCATAGGCACACCAAATCTTTGCGACGAGCCAACAGCAACGTCAGCGCCGAGTTCGCCCGGTGGCGTTAATAAAGTAAGCGCTAACAAATCTGTAGCCATTATCGTGTATGCATGCACGTTATGAACTTCATTTATAAAGTTGCGATAATCTTCAATGTTTCCTTCACTGTTTGGATATTGAACTATGGCTCCAAAAAAAGATTCATCTAATTGTATCGTGTCATAATCTCCAAAAACAATTTCTATTCCTACCGGTTTTGCTCTTGTTATTAAAATATTTTTTGTTTGTTCAAATATTTTTTTATCAGCAAAAAATTTCGGCGAAGTAATGTGATCATGATCTTTATTTTTATGATTAAAGATCATTGTCATTGCTTCTGCTGCTGCAGTTCCTTCATCCAAAAGGCTTGCATTGGCAATAGGCAATGCAGCAAGATCGCTGACCATCGTTTGAAAATTTAAAAGACTTTCCAATCTGCCTTGTGCAATCTCGGCCTGGTAAGGCGTGTATTGTGTGTACCATCCGGGGTTTTCAAAAAGATTTCTTAAGATTGGGCTCGGCACAATGGTATCATAATATCCCTGCCCGATGTACGATTTATAAATTTTATTTTGGGCAGCAATTTTTTTTAATTCATTTAAATATTCAAATTCGCTTACAGCCTGCGGTAATTTTAATTCGTGTTGTAATCTTATTCCGGAAGGAATTGTTTTATCAATAAGTTGTTCGATGGCATCAACTCCAATTTCTTTCAACATTTCCTTTGTTTCAGTTTCATTCGGGCCTATGTGCCTGGCAGCAAATTCAGAAGATTGTTTTTCAAAAAGATTCATATTTCTGTATTTTTCAAATGAAATGCTTTTTCATTCGCATTTCTTATTTAAGTGTAAAAAAGGAAGGCGCAAAGTTACGAGGTAAAAGGGAGAAAAATAATATTGAAATTACAACATGTGTTGATGTGTATATTTACAAAATGAAAGATGATGTGTTGCAAAATTGGGAGAAGAAATCTGCGCAAAAACAAAAGAAATATAAAACTTTTTTAAAAAAAATAAATAAAAATAAAGTTCTTAAAGCCTTGCCTGCCCTGCATGAGGAGGCTTTTGAAAAAATTAATTGCCTGCAATGCGCCAACTGCTGCAAAAATTATTCGCCCCGTTTTAAAACTCCTGATATTAAAAGAATTTCCAAACATTTAAAAATGAAAGAAAGTGAATTTATAGAAACTTATTTACGACTTGATGAAGATGGCGATTATGTAACGAAGAATATTCCATGCCCATTTTTAGGAAAAGATAATTATTGTACTATTTATGAAAACCGCCCATCCGACTGCCATCGGTTTCCTTATACTGATGAAGATGTATTATTAAAACGACCTGCAATCACTTTAAAAAATTCCACCTTTTGCCCGATCGTTTATTATGTTTTGGAAAAACTGTCTGATTAATTAGCTAATCAGCTAATTAGCTAATTAGCTAATTTTATATTCTAAAATCTTTATGCAATTAAAATGATTGAAATAAATAAACGGGCGATTGCAAATCGTTTCATGCGTTATGTAAAAATGGATACCCAAAGCGATCCGCAAAGCAAAACCTATCCTTCAACAGAAAAACAGAAAAACTTGAGCCGGCTTTTGGTTGAAGAATTAAAAGCAATGGGACTTACTGATGTTGAAATGGATACTAACGGTTACGTGTATGCGAAAATTTCATCTAATTCAATAAAGAAAAATATTCCGGTTATTTGCTTTTGCAGCCATGTAGATACCGCGCCAGATTGCAGCGGAACGGATGTAAAACCTATTCTTCATAAAAATTATGATGGTGAAGAAATTGTGTTGCCCGATGATACCAGCCAGGTTTTATCAGCAGTTGCCCATCCATATTTGCACAATCACATTAATGAAGATATTATTACTGCAAGCGGAAAAACTTTATTGGGCGCTGATGATAAAAGTGGCATTGCTGCTATCATGCAGGCTGCATATTTTATCATGAAAAATCCTTCGATAAAACATGGCGATATAAAAATTTTATTTACACCCGATGAAGAAGTCGGCAAAGGAACTGCGAAACTTGATATAAAAAAATTGGGCGCCGATTTTGGCTATACCTTGGATGGCGGAGAAGCCGGCTCTCTTGAAGATGAAACTTTCAGCGCCGACGGGGCAACTATAATTATTAATGGCGTAATTGCTCATCCGGGTTATGCAAAAAATAAATTAGTGAATGCATTAAAAGTTGCCGCAGAAATTCTTCATGCACTACCCATCAATGAATGGGCGCCAGAAGCAACAGAAAAAAAAGAAGGCTTTGTACATCCTGTTCGGCTCGAAGGAATTGCGGAAAAAGCAACGATTGAATTTATTGTAAGAGATTTTGATACCGATGTTTTAAAAAAACATGAACAGCGATTAAAAAATATTGCTGAAGAAGTAATAAGCCATTATTTGGGCGCTTCGATTGAATTTGTTGTTACAGAACAATATCGTAATATGAAACAGATTTTGGATCAAAATCCCAAGGTAGTTGCTTATGCCGCAGAAGCTATAAACCGTGCCGGGCTTGATGTTGCAACAGAAAGCATACGCGGTGGAACTGATGGGAGCAAGTTAAGTTTTATGGGATTACCGTGCCCGAATATTTTTACAGGCATGCAATGCATTCATTCAAAACTGGAATGGATAGGTGTAAAAGACATGGCAAAAGCGGCAGAAACGATTGTGCATTTGTGCATGATATGGGAAGAAAAAAGTTGATAACATCCGTATGGAAATATCAAAATAAAACCATCGATTCCTAATTATTTTAATTCGTATATTTTAGTACATTTGTACGACTAAATTATTTTTGAAATGACGCAGAAAATAACATTGCTTTTGAAAAGTAAAAATATAAATTATGCAAAGAAAGAGGCAAAAAGGAGAGGAACCAGTATGTCAAAAATGATGGATGAATATCTTGATTTGTTGCAGCGGATTAATAAAAAATTGAAAGAGGAAGAGTTACATCCTTTTGTAAAAAGATTCGGAGGAATGGTTAGCTCTGGTAAAAATGTAGATGTAAAATCAATTTTTTGATTAATGCCAAAAAAGATATTTTTTGATACAAATATTATAATTGATTTACTTCATGCTGACAATAATTTAAATAAACCAACTAAATACCTTTTCAGCAGACTTAAAAAAAATAAGGATACCTTTTATTGTTCTCCAACTACTTTTGCAATCACCTATTATTTTTTAAATAAAATAATAAAGAATAAGCAACTTTTAAATCAGGAAATAATTGGTTTTTTTTCTGAGTTTAATTTTACAAGAGAAGATAATGTAATAATGGAAAAAGTAAAAACTTCCCGATTTAAAGATTTGGAAGATGCCTTGCAATATTATTCTGCTTTAGATAGCCGGGTTAATCTCATTATTACAAATAATTATTTTGATTTTATTTCATCAAAGCTTCCGGTTTATCATCCTTTGCAATATATTAACCAGTTTTTAATTTAAAACGAAGCATTAATAAATATTTTCGATTAAAATGTTTTAACATTTAAGTTAAAGTTTATCACACGTGTTTTCTCTGCAATACATTTATGGAATTACTTTTTACATTTGTCATCAAACCTAATTAAATGGATTTATTTTTTTTGCAAATTGATTCAAGCGGCTTAACCCATGCTGCTCCTAAAACCCAAAACTTATGGGAAGTATTAGTAAGCGGCGGCGTCATTATGATTCCACTTGGCGTTTTATTTGTTGCGGCTCTGTATTTCTTTTTTGAAAGATTAATCGCCATAAAAAAAGCTTCCAAGATTGATGATAATTTTATGCGCATCATCCGCGATCATATTGTTACAGGCAATGTGGCTGCTGCAAGAAGTTTTTCCAAAAATAATGATAACCCTGTTGCGCAAATAATTGATAAAGGAATACAACGTATCGGCAAGCCGATGGATGCGATAGAAAAAAGCATGGAAAACGTGGGTGCGCTTGAGTTGTATAAGCTCGAAAGAAACCTTTCTATCATTTCTATCGTTGCCCGCATTGCTCCGTTATTTGGTTTTTTGGGAACCATTATCGGTATGCTTGCATTGTTTAAAGGTATTGCCGCCAGTACAGAATATACACCCAACACCATTGCTGATGGTATTTATATTAAAATGATTACTTCTGCAACAGGATTGATTATTGGTATATTGGCATACATAGGCCACAGTTACCTTGCAGCACAAATAACCCGTATAGAAAATAAAATGGAAATTGCCACTGCCGAATTTACTGACATTTTGCAGGAACCAACGAGATAATTAATTTCTGATTATTCCTATTAGCATGAGCATAAGAAAAAGATTTAAACCTGAAGATACTGAACTGGATACAGGCCCGTTGAATGATATTTTATTTATACTTATGTTTTTCTTTTTGATCATTTCAACATTGGCAAACCCGAATGTTATTAAAATGAATAATCCCCGCGCTACCAGCGAAACCAAAGCAAAGCAAAGCGTAATTGTGAGCATTAATAAGAACCGTGACATTTTTGTGGGCCAACAAAAAATAATTTTTGATTCACTCGAATCTTCATTGAAAAGACAACTTCGTGTGGGAGACAGTACCAAACCTGCAGTTGTTATAAATGCTGATTCACTGGTAAACTGGGGCGATATTGTAAGAGTAATGGAAGTGGCTAAAAAGCTGGGCGCTACTACATCTGCATCGGTGCGTTCTAAATAAGTTATTCACTATTTGATTATCCTTCATTGCTTATTGTTTTTATCATTCTTTCTTTTCCATACATATCTTTTTTAATTTCTGTTTTAAAATTATGTTTAGAAAAAATTTGTTGTACTTCGTGTGAGTAATTTTCATGAATTTCCGCATACACGTTACCGTTAGTTTGTAAATGTGTTTGCATAAACTTTGCAATTTTCTCATAAAAAATCAAAACATTATTGTTTGGAACAAACAATGCAACTGCAGGCTCAAATGCTGTTACATTTTTTGCTAAACTATTTTTTTCTTCTTCAGAAATGTAAGGCGGATTACTAACAATTATATCATACTTACCAAAAGAATTCCATTTGGCTTCATTTAAAAAATCTGTTTGAAAAAAATTTATTCGAGCATGTAATGCCTTTGCATTTTTTTTTGCAATCTTTAACGCTTCTTCACTTATATCAATTGCAGTCATATTTATATTTTGTAATTCTTTCTTTAGTGAAACCGCGATGCAGCCACTTCCTGTGCCAATATCCAATATTTTAATTTCTTTATATTCATCGAACATCGAGCATCGAAAATCCTCAACGATCCATTCTACTAATTCTTCTGTTTCCGGGCGCGGTATAAGCACATGCTCATTTACAAAAAATTTGCTTTTATAAAACCATGCTTCATTCAAAACATATTGAACCGGCTTGTGTTTTAAAAGTTCTTGCAAATATTTTTTTAATTTTTGTTCATCATCTTTTTGTAATAAAATATTTTTTTGCATGCTTCTTTCCAATCTTTTAAAGCCGGTTACATTTTCAAATATCCAATCGGCAATATTTGCAGCTTCTCTTTTTTCATAAATTGTAAGTAGTTTATTCAAAAAATCATTATAGGCTTGTTGCGTTGTCATTAACGCAAACTTAATTATTTTGTGAATCAATAATTATTTTGACTGAAGAAGAAAAATATATGAGCCGTTGCGTGCAGCTTGCTATGCTTGGTGCAGGCAATGTTGCGCCCAATCCTATGGTGGGCGCGGTTTTAGTTTATGATAATAAAATTATTGGTGAAGGTTACCATGAAAAATATGGAGCGGCACATGCAGAGGTAAATTGTATAAATAATGTAAGCGAAGAAAATAAATTCTTAATTGAAAAAAGTATTTTATATGTTTCATTAGAGCCTTGTGCTCATTATGGAAAAACGCCACCATGCACAGATTTAATTATAAAAAATAACATTAAAAAAGTAATTATTGGTTGTAAAGATGTGTATAAAGAAGTTGCCGGCAAAGGAATTCAAAAGTTACAGAATGCAGGTGTAGCGGTGGTTTCAGGGGTTTTAGAAAAAGAATGCAATGATTTGAATAAACGCTTTTTTACTTTTCATCAACAATTCAGGCCATATATTATTTTAAAATGGGCGCAATCTGCAAATGGAAAAATTGGTTCCGTAGATAAAAGAATTTTTATCAGTAATGAATATTCCAACAGATTAGTTCATAAATGGAGAAGTGAAGAAACTGCTATTTTAGTTGGAACGAACACGGCTTTACAAGATGATCCTTTATTGACGGTAAGATTATGGGAGGGAAAAAATCCGGTACGAATTGTTGTTGATAAAGGACTGAAATTGCCTCCATCTTTAAAAATTTTTAATACCGAATCTAAAACAATAATTTATAATCTTATAAAAAATTCAACTGAAGAAAATCTTGTTTATATAAAATTAGAAAGGGAAAATTTTACTCATCAGTTATTAAATTCATTATTTGAGATGAACATACAAAGCGTCATCATTGAAGGCGGAACGAAAACCCTGCAATCTTTTATTGATGAAGGCTTATGGGATGAAGCCAGAGTTATCACTAATGAAGAATTAATTATTGAAAATGGAATACCGGCGCCAGAAATGAAAAATTTTATTTTAACGAAACAGGAAAGATATTTGAATGATATGATTCGTTACTATAAAAATCATCCGGAGTTATAACGGTAACGCATACACGAAAATATAATTACCAACCACCGCTGGCGCCGCCGCCGCCGCCCCCGCCCCCGCCAAAACCACCAAAGCCGCCACCACCCCCACCGCCGAAACCACCAAAGCCACCACCCCCGCCTCCAAATCCGCCGCCACTCCAGCCTCCACGGCTGCTGCCGCCAAGCATGTTTCCTAAAAGGAACCAACCCAAACCTCCCAACCCCGATGATCCGCGCCGGCTCATATAAGAACCGCCGCCGCCGCCGCCTTTTATTATTGAAATAATTATTACAAAAAGAATTATTAAAATAATAATTGTAACGAAACCGCCGCCGCCTTTATCATTTGATTTGGGACTGGCTTTATATTCGCCTGCAGCGGCTTGTATAATGGCATTAACTGCATTATCGAAGCCGCGATAATAATCATTCTCTTTAAATGCAGGAATCATTCTGTCATCAATAATTTCTTTGGCAGTTACATCCGGAAGAACGCCTTCCATTCCATAACCCGTTTCAATTCTCGCTTTGTGATCGTCTTTTGAAACAAGAATTACAACGCCATTATTTTTTTCTTTGGTGCCAACGCCCCAATCTCTTAAATATTTCAATGATACATCTGCAATGTCGTATCCATCCAAATTAGGAACTGTAATAATTACAATGGCAGAAGAAGTGCTGTCGTTATAGGCATCCAATTTTTGCTCGAGTGCATCACGCTGAAAAGGCGCCAGCATGTTTCCAAAATCATTTACAGCCTTCGGCGGATTGGGTTTATTAAAAATTTTTTGTGCAAAAATATTTTGGCAAAAAAACAGCAGGAATATTAAAAGAAATTTTTTCATGAATTTATTTTCCAAAAATTATTTCGTCAGGAAGTTCGTTTTTATCTACGTCTTTATCGTAAGGAAAATGAAGTTGCAGGGCTTCTCCAATCATGCGCACACAATTGGCAATTCCATGAGCATAATTTTCTTTATCAAAATGTGCAATCATATTATTCACTGCGGCTTTCCAATAATCGTCTCCGGTTTTTTGGTGAATGCCGGCGTCTCCATATACGGCAAGTTGTTTATCCTTCAACGCAACATACACCAATACTGCATTGCGCAGTTCCGTCTTTTCCATTTTAAGATCATTAAAAATTTCAGTAGCCCTGTTGAGCGCATCTAAAAAACGGCATTTGCTTTCTACAAATACTCTTACCTCGCCACTTGTATGTTTTTCAGCATCGCGGATGGCTTGAACAATCATTTCATTTTCTTCCTGAGAAAAAAAGGGTTTCTTTTTAAAAATGGAGAACATTTATTTTCCTGATTTTATTTTATATCAAAATTTATATCAGGATTTTTTTCACTGCCCGGATCTGCTTTGTAATAACCTCTCACATGATAGCCCAGAATACCTGCAAAAATGTTGTTGGGAAATAATTTTACTTTAAGATTATAATTATTTACGGCAGTATTATAATCGCGCCGGGCAACATTAATCCGGTTTTCTGTTCCTTCAATTTGCGTTTGAAAATTTTGAAATGCCTGGGTGGTTTTTAAATCAGGATAAGCTTCTGCAACAGCCATCAACCGGCTGAATGAGCCTTGCAACTGCGCTTGCGCTTGCTGAAACTGTTGTAAACTAGTAGAATCATTTATATCTACATGAACAGATGTTGCTTTTGCTCTTGCTTCAATAACTTGTGTCAGAGTTGATTTTTCAAAATTAGCTGAACCTTCAATAGTTTTTACAACACTGCTGTATAAATCAGTGCGGCGTTGATAATTTGTTTCAACATTGCTCCATGCAGTTTGTACATTTTGATCGGAGGTTGCCAATCCTCTTTGCTGATTGCATCCCCAAAAAAACAGGATAACAATTATTGCAATGATAATTATTAAAACAGGACTACGTTTCATTTTTTAAAAGTTTTTATTTTTTCAAAAGTATAGTTTCTCAAATGGAATACCAAAGAGCATTGCCTGCTAAATTGTCTATTTTCAAAAATTAATTTTTAATTGCTTTTATTCCCGGCAATTCTTTCCCTTCAAAATATTCAAGCAAAGCGCCGCCCCCGGTTGATACATAACTTACTTTATCAGCCAAATCAAATTCATTTACTGCTGCAACACTATCGCCGCCGCCCACCAGGCTGAAAGCGCCGTCGGCAGTGGCTTCTGCAATAGCCTTGGCAACAGCTTTAGTTCCATGCTGAAATTTTTTCATTTCAAAAACGCCCATCGGCCCATTCCATAAAATAGTTTTGGAATGATGAATTACTTTACGGAAAGTTTCACAAGCCATCTCGCCAATATCAAGCCCCATCCATCCATCAGGAATATCATTGCTGAGTGCGCCGGAGGTGCTGGCATTTGCATCAAACTTATCTGCAATAATTGAATCGGCGGGTAAATGAATGCAAACATTTTTTTCTTCCGCTTTTTTTAGTAACTCTTTTGCTTTATCTAAACGATCATCTTCGCAAAGAGAATTGCCAGTGTGGCCGCCCATCGCTTTAAAAAATGTATAAGCCATTCCGCCACCAATAATAATGTCGTTTGCTTTATCTAATAAATTTTCAATGATAAGAATTTTGTCTGAAACCTTTGCCCCGCCTATAATTGCAAGAAACGGCTTTTCAGAATTATGTAAAATTTTTTCTGCGTTCGTTATTTCTTTTTCCATTAGTAATCCAAACATTTTTTTATCGCCGGGAAAAAATTTTGCAATTACAGCCGTAGATGCATGTGCACGATGCGCCGTACCGAATGCATCGTTTACATATACATCACCTAATTTACTTAATTTTTTTGCGAATGCTTCATCGCCTTTTTCTTCTTCTTTATAAAAGCGAAGATTTTCCAGCAATAACACTTCGCCGGATTTTAAATTTTTTGATTTTTCTATTGCTTCATTTCCTATACAATCATTTGCAAAAATTAAGTTGACGGGTTGATTAGTTGATTGGTTAATCAGTTCACTCAAATGATTTACTAAATGCTTTAATGAATATTTATCTTCTGCTCCGCCTTTTGGCCTGCCGAGATGCGACATTAATATTACACTTCCGCCATCATCAAGAATTTTTTTAATAGTAGGTATGGCAGCGCGCATTCTTGTATCATCCGTGATGTTGTAATGTTCATCAAGCGGCACATTAAAGTCAACACGGATGAGCACTTTTTCATTTTTAAAATTGTGTTGTGAAAATTGAGTCATTTTATTTCAATTAATTATTCGATAAATATTATTTCGGAATTAGTAGATGGAAAATCAGCATCCTTTGTAATTAATATAAAATAGCCGCTTTTTTTAGCATATAAGTATATTTCTATATCACTTAAATGTTGATGTTTTAAAATAAATGCAGACTTAACAATAAGATTACATTCGGCTTGCATCAGTTTTGCAAATAAAGATGAGAGCTGGTTATCAAGCCATATTTCCATTCAGGCAGCATTAATAATTAAAGTATTTTTAAGCCTTAAAGATGCATGACACAAAGCGGCTTTTATATCGTCGGGCTCCAAAAAAGGAAAGTCTTCTATAATTTCATTGGTTGTTACTCCAACTGAAAGTAAATCTAAAATATCTGTAACGGCAAATCTCATTCTCCGAATGATCGGCTTGCCATTAAATATTCCGGGATCAATTGTAATTCGTTTTAATAATTCTGTATCCATAAAACGTTTTTTGTTACATTTAAATTTAATAAAAGTTCCATATCAATAAGAATAATCGGATATTATTTCTTCAACCATGTTTTAAATCTTTATTCAAATTTAAACAAATAACTTTATGGAATCTTGTATAAAAAAGATTTTAATAAATATAACCACAACCCTGCTATCTTTGTAGAGGGTAGTTGTGAATCGTGAGTTGTGAATATTTAACCATTGTGTCAAAAAGACGCAATGAACTTTTGAGAATTTGCGGATTGCCTTATGAAAAAAATTTATTTTTTATTTTTTCTATTATTTTTTTTTACACTCAATATTTCTGCACAGTTTACAAAATATGTTATACGATTTAAAGATAAAAATGGTACGCCTTTTACCTTAAATAATCCTTCAGCTTATTTATCAGCAAAATCAATTGCAAGAAGAGCAAAACAAAACATTGCTATTGATGAAACTGATTTACCCATTACACCAAGTTACATGGACAGTGTTCGTTTATCCGGCACTGTTAGCATATTAAATCAATCAAAATGGCTGAACCAGGTGTGCATAGAAACAAGTGATACTGCAGCTTTGGCCAAAATAAACAGCTTTTCTTTTGTTATTACATCACAACCGGTAATGCAACCGGTGCGCATACAATCGCCTGCAAAAAATAAATTTGCTGAACAATTAAATACGATAACTTCTCCATCATCTGTAAATAATATTTTTGATTATTACAATTATGGAAATTCGTTTGCGCAAATTCATATTCATGAAGGCGAATACCTGCATGATAAAGGCTTTCATGGCGAAGGAATGTTAGTTGCCATTTTAGATGCAGGCTTTTATCATTATTTGACTTTACCTGCATTTGACAGCGTGAATGAAAATAACCAGGTGAAAGAAACTTATGATTATGTTGCAAACGAAACCAGTGTAAACGAAGATCATTTTCATGGCATGATGTGTTTTTCAATACTGGCAGGAAATATTCCCGGGCAATTGGTTGGAAGCTGCCCCAAAGCAAATTATTATTTATATCGAACAGAAGATGCTGCAACCGAATCGCCGGTGGAAGAACAGAACTGGGCTGCAGCTGCTGAAAGAGCCGACAGTATTGGCGTTGATGTTATTTCAACTTCTTTAGGCTACACTCAATTTGATAACCCTGTTTTCAATCATACGTATGCTGATATGAATGGAAATACAACTATTGCTGCAAGAGCAGCAGATTTTGCTGCAAAAAAAGGAATGATTGTAGTGGCAGCCGCAGGTAATGATGGCGCAGATACATGGCACTATATCGGTACGCCTGCGGATGCGGATAGCATTGTTGCTGTTGGCGCGGTAAATACATCAGGAGTTGTTGCAAGTTTTAGTAGTTATGGCCCTTCGAGCGATGGACAAGTAAAGCCGGCAGTAGCATCGGTGGGTGTTGGCACAGCTATATCTTCTACCAACGGAAATATTATTACAGGAAACGGAACTTCATTTGCTACACCAAATATGGCAGGGCTTATAACCTGCTTGTGGCAAGCGTTTCCGGAGTTTACCAATATGGAAATTATTCAAGCTGTTGAAAAAAGCAGCAGTATTTATAACATGCCCGACAACCGCGTTGGATACGGCATTCCCAATTTTCATATCGCTTATGATGATTTAAATCAGCAACGTGTATTGCGAAATGCTAATACTATTTTGGGCAATGATTGGATAAAAGTGTATCCAAACCCATTTCAAAAACAATTTAATATTGTTATAAAACCACAACATACAGCCACAGGAATTTTTCAATTGTATGATGCAACAGGTAAATTATATTTTTCAAAAAAAATATCATTGCAACAAAACATTATTCAATCTATTTCATTTAATAATTTACAACCTTTGCAACGCGGAATGTACATACTTAAATTCAATGATGGAATAAGTAAAAAAAATTTAAAACTGGAAGTGCAATAGTCTATTTAAATTTTTTAAATAATGCTGCAAATAAAGTATCAGCCTGCATTTCATAACCTTTTAAATATTTCATTTCAATTAAATTCAATTGTAAATTTTGTTGAATGAAAAAAGCATTTTCTTCATTTTCTTTTTTAAAAACAGAACAGGTAATGTATAATAAATAACCATTCTTCTTTAAAACCGGAACAATATTTTCAATTATCTTTTTTTGCAGAGAAGCAAATTTTTCTATTTCATTTTTATTAAAAAAAAATAATCGTTCAGGCGTTCTTGCCCAGGTGCCTGAGCCCGAGCATGGAACATCTGCAATAATTAAATCAGGCCGCTCTTTAATTTTCTTTATCGAAGAAAGATCTGAAATATCTGCAACAAAAGAATGATAATTTTTAATACTTGCTTTAGCGAAACGCTTTTTCAAGTTTGAAAGAATATTTTTTCGTATATCCGTTACCGTTAGTTGTACATTTTTTAAAATATCATAAGCGAGAATTGACTTGCCGCCGCTTCCGGAGCAGCAATCCCAAATGGAAATGTTTGATGTGTGATGTACGATGCCTGCCTGCCGGACAGGCAGGTACGATGCAATGAAATCGCCGACTTGTTGAGAATTATAATCCTGTATCACCGCCTCTTTATCAATTTCAAGAATGGTGTTTACTTTTTCATTATTTGAAAATGCAACGCAATTTTCACCCAATCTTTCAAAATAAAAACCGATTTTTTTTATTTTCGCCAAAACAGAATTTATATACTCCGGCCTTATTCTTATAAATAATTTTGGCTGAATTAAAAATGAAATGCTGAATTTTTGCAAGTTTATTTCATTACTTAGCTCATCACCGAATGGGAATATTTTTTGAATGTCAAATTCTTTTTCAACCAGTTTAAGTTTATCATTCAGTGGCTGGGTAATTAAAGAATTCCACCCGGGTTTATAATATTCCAGCATCGGAGAAGGTTTTATTTCACAAAGAAAAGTTGATAATAAAAAATTTTCTTCAAAGTTTATATTACTAACGGTGATGCCTACACGAAAATAATTATAACACAAAGCAGTGATTATTTTTCTGTCTCTTGAGCCATGTTTTTTATTGAAAGAAAAATATTTTTTTATAAAAAGATGAAACGGTTCATTTCCTTTATAAGAAGAAATAATGGATAATGCATATTGGAAATATTTTTGAAAATGACTGGCTTTTTTATCAGAAGAATGGACTTCATCATTTTGCATTTGCCTTTAATTTATTTCTATTTTCTGCAATTAAAGTTCCAGCAAAGCTTTTAAAGGATCTTTACCAAACAGAAGCTGGGCGGGGTTTTCAAGCATTTCTTTTACACGCACTAAAAAGCTTACCGATTCTCTGCCATCAATAATACGGTGATCGTAACTCACCGCGAGATACATCATGGGTTTTATAACAACCTGGCCTTTTATGGCAACCGGCCGTTCCACAATATTATGCATGCCGAGTATAGCGCTTTGCGGAATATTTATGATCGGAGTGCTCATCAATGAACCAAAAATTCCACCGTTAGTTATCGTAAATGTTCCGCCCGTCATTTCTTCAATTGTCAATTTACTTTCTTTTGCTTTCGTTGCCAGATCAAAAACAGACTTTTCAATTTCTGCCATGCTTAGGCTTTCGGCATTTCGTATCACCGGCACTACCAATCCTTTTGGAGAAGACACGGCAATAGATATATCGCAATAATCATGATAAATAATATTATCGCCATCTATACTTGCATTTACGGCAGGCCATTCCTGCAAAGCGAAACAACAAGCCTTTGTAAAAAAACTCATGAAGCCGAGATTTACATCGTGATGCTTCTTAAAAATTTCTTTGTACTTAGTTCTTAAATCAATGATGGCGCTCATGTCCACTTCGTTGAAAGTGGTGAGCATGGCTGTTGAATTTTTTGCTTCAACCAACCTGCGGCTGATGGTTCTGCGCAGGTTGCTCATCTTTTCACTTTTTTCTCCACGGTCAAAAAGTTCTTTGCCCACGGGCCTTCCCGGTTTAGTGAGCGCATCTAAAACATCATGCTTCGTAATTTTTCCGTTAAAGCCGGTGGGAGTAACTTTTTTTACATCTACTTTTTTATCGGCTAAGATTGCGGCAGCAACCGGCGTTGCTTTCACATTTTTATCAGCAACGGGAGCTGCTGCTTTTTCTTCTGATTTAATTTCTTTTTTTTCAACAGATTTTTTTGATACAGATTTGGATTCTTCTGGTGTAGTATCTTTTTTTTCTGTGTCTTTTTCTTTTGTTGATGTAACGGGTTTTTGTGCTGTATCATCAATGGTTGCTACTACATCTCCTATTTTCAACGTATCATTTTCTTTTGCTGCGGTATGCAAAATGCCCGCCTGCTCGGCATTAATTTCAAAAGTGGCTTTCTCACTTTCCAACTCGGCGATCACTTCATCTCTTTCCACCCAGTCGCCATCTTTTTTTATCCATTGAGTAAGAGTTACCTCATTAATGCTTTCGCCCACTGAAGGCACTTTAATTTTTATCGGCATAATACAAATTTAGTTAAATGAATTTATCATGGAGCGAGTTGCTGTTTGCCAAATTCTATCAGTTGTTTTGTGAATTAATAACCTGGTCTGCTTTTTTATTTTCAGGAATTTTTTTGCCATTTATCTGAGCTAATAATTCCATAAATGTCCTTTGTTTTTAAGTGATACAAACCTACATTAAAATGATCTAGGAACAAAGAATGGGTAAGGTAGCCTTCAGAAATCGGATTACATTTTTATTGATTATTTGCTCTGGCTAATGCAAGGTGATGAAAATTTTTAAAGAGCCAGGGATTTTTATTTTGCAAAATAGTTTTACATTAACAATTTTTTTGGAATTATGCAGCAAATAGTTAAGATAAAGTGTCCTCAATTATAAGAAGATGAAATTTTAATTTAACATTTTTTTTGGTTCTTTTGATAAGAACCATATATTTGCCAATTCATAAAACTAAATCACACATGAGAAAATTTCTAATGTTATTTGCTTTGCTCATGCTCGGCGGAGTATTTGCATTTGCTCAAACCCACACTGTTACTGGTACTGTAAAAGATGATGCCGGTGCTCCGGTACCTTTTGCCACCATAACAGAAACGGGTACACGAAATGCTACCACAGCAGACGCTAATGGTAACTTTACTATTAAAATGAGAGGTACCGGTTCATTAAGTTTTACGGCAACCGGATTTAATGGAGCAAAAGTTACGCCTCAGGCTGGAGTAGCCGATGTTTCTTTAAAAAGAAACAATACCGAGCTTTCTACGGTAACCATTACCGGCTATGGTATTAAACGGGAACCCAAATCTCTCGGTACTTCCGTTGCCAAATTGAGCAACAAAGATCTTACCCAGGGAAAGGTTACTAATATAGCAACCGGCCTTTCGGGAAAAGTTTCCGGTTTACAAATTACCAATGTAAACAGCAGCGTTACCGAAAACACAAGAATTACTTTAAGAGGCAACCGGTCTATTTTAGGAAATAACGAAGCCCTTATTGTAATTGATAATGTGGTAATGGCAAGAGACCAGGGAGGCGCCATACTTGCCCAGATAAATCCAAACGATATTGAAAATATATCCATACTGAAGGGCGGTAGCGCTTCAGCTATTTATGGTTCCGATGGCTCCAATGGGGTTATTCTTGTAACCACACGGAAAGGCACCAAAGGAAAACCTGTGATTACATATAATAATACAACTGAAGTTAATGAAGTAGCTTATTTGCCAAAGCTGCAAAATTCGTTTGGTCAATACGGAGGTGAGCTATCAGGTGGTGGGGTTTTTTATTTCCCTGAAAATCCTATTGTTCCCTATGTGTCTTACGAAAATCAAAGCTACGGGCCAAGATATAATGGTGCGCCGGTAATAATCGGAGCGCCGGTAAGAATTTTTAATAAAGACGGAACTTTTATTGATTCTTTGGCACACGGCACCTATTCAGCAAAGCCGAATGCCAAGCTTAACTTTTTTGATAAAGGCATTACAGAACAAAATGACCTTGCCATTTCAGGCGGCGATGACAAAAGCCGTTTTTTCTTAAGTGTTCAGGATGTAGCCATTAATGGCACGGTCCCTAAAGATAAAAATCATAGGGATGCATTCCGCTTAAATGGAGAAAGAGACTTTGGAAGATTAACCGTTAATTATTCTGCAGATTATACTGTGCAGCATTCCAATACAAGCCCCGGCGCTTTTCGCGTAAATGGCAGCCCATCTACATTTGGTGGCTCCTACTTTCAAAACAGGGCGGTTTATTGGACTATACTTAATACACCAGCAAATATTGATCTGAGAGATTACCGTAACTGGCAAACCGATCCTTTTTCTAATCCTAATGGTTATTTCAATGCTTACTATGGTAATCCCTGGTGGCAAATTGATGAGTCAAGACTTGATACTAAAAGAAATACTTTAATAGGCCAGATCAATCTTAACTTTAAAGTTACGGATTGGTTCAATCTTTCCGCTACAGGCGCCATTACAAGATTTGACCTTACCCAGAAATTTACGCAGGACGCATTTACTTTTGCGGACTGGGCTAAAGCTGATGTGTATGGCTCAGGAAGAGGTACTGCCGATTTACCATCTTCCACTTATAGCGCTTTTGAATATAACCAAAATCTTAGCGGAAGCCTTTTGGCAAATTTCGACAAAACATTTGGCCAGTTCTCCACAAAACTTACTTTAGGTGGAACTACTTTCGATGTAACTCAAAAAGATGAGAACCTTTCTGCATCACAGTTAGCAATCCCCGATTTCTTTAATATATCTAACGTAGTAGGTACGCCCGGCTTTTATGAAAATTTTTCTGATTTCAGAAAAGTGGGCGCCTTTGCAGATCTTGTTTTAGGATACCATGATTATTTGTTTGTACATGGCTCATTCCGTAATGACTGGGATTCAAGATTGGCTCCTAACCTGAGAAGCTACAGCTATCCTGCAGGTGATATATCATTTGTATTTACTGATGCCATACCAGGATTAAGAGATAATAAAATATTAAATTATGGTAAATTAAGAGCTGCTATCGGTAAAACAGGAAACGTAAGCGTTGGGCCATATAGTTTGAATAATGTATTCAATAGCGCTGCGAATTTTCCCTATGGAAGCACTACGGGTTTTACCGTATCAGATGCTCTTAATAATAATTTGATAAAACCCGAATTCACAACAGAAAAAGAAATAGGACTTGACCTTGGATTCATTAATAATAAAATCACTTTAAAAGTTGCCGCGTATAAAACAAATACTATCAACCAAACACTTCCCGTTCAGGTTAGCTCTGCCACAGGATTTACTTCTGCTCTTTTAAACAGTGGCGAAATGCAAAATAAAGGAATTGAAGTTGACCTTGATGTTACTCCGGTTAGCACCCGTTCGGGATTTAAGTGGGATATTGGAGCCAACTTTGCATATAATGAGAATAAGGTATTATCTATTTATCCAGGTATCAACAGCTTCAATTTGTCCGGTTCAGAATTTGTAGATTCAGGGAAAGCTTTCCCCCAAATACATGTTTCCGATTGGGTACGCGATCCACAGGGAAGAATTGTTATAAATAAAAATACCGGCTTCCCAACTCCTGCAGGTCCTTTAAGCGACTACGGAACCTCAAATCCGCCTTATATAATAGGCCTTCATACAAGTATCAATTATAAAAACTTAAACTTATCCGTATTAGCTGAAGGCAGATTTGGCGCAGTTATTTTTAACAGCATTGGAAATTCATTAGATTTTACAGGGGTTTCCTGGTATTCAGCACAATCGGGCCGCCAGCCATTAGTTATTCCTAATTCATCTTACGATGACGGAACCGGGAAATTTGTGGCTAATACTAACATTGCTACTAAAAACGGGAATAATGATTTTTGGGCAAGTACATGGAATAATGTGGGCAACACTTACATGAACAGCGCTGATTTCTGGAAGATACGTGAAGTGTCCCTTTCTTATACCTTTCCTAAAAAAATCTTAGGCAATTCATTCATCAAGCAACTGACCGTTGCACTGGTAGGTCGCAATCTTTTTACCTTTAAGGCTAAAGATAATGTATGGACAGACCCTGAATTTGCCAATACAACAGGTAATGCGATTGGTACTACGGATATTAACCAAAACCCGCCTACGCGTATTTTTGGAGCCAACGTGGGCATTACTTTTTAAATAAAATCATTAACTGAAAAATAATACAATGAAAAAAATATTTTTAATAATAACTATAGTTTCAGTAATTGCGGGAGCCGGTTGTAAAAAGGGATACCTCGATGTAAATACGAACCCCAACCAATCCACTTCTGCAGACCCATCTTTAGTATTGCCGGCAGCTCTTGCAGCCACCGTTGCAAACTATTATCCCGGGCCTACGGCATTCAGTCAATGGATGCAATCATGGTCAGTGAGCGGCAGCTATGCTATTAGCGGCAACGACCCCGGTACTACTTATAAAATGACAACAGATTATGGAAACGGTTTATGGGGATCCATATATGATAACCTTGAAGATTATCAATATATACAGGATGCCGGAAATAAAACAGGGCAACCCTTTTTAGAAGGAGTTGCCAGGATAATGAAAGCTTTTAATTTCATGCACCTTGTTGACTTATGGAATGATGTTCCTTATACAGATGCATTAAAAGGAGCCGCATCCTTAAGGCCTGCTTATTCAAAAGGACAAGACATTTACGACAGTTTGTTTATTGAACTTCAAAAAGGAATTGACCTGGTTAATTCTGCAGGAGTTACTGCCTCTGCAAGTTCTGATATTATGTTTGGCGGTGATCAAACATCATGGGTGCAGTTTGCTAATACCGTGCGGCTTGAAATGTTGCTTAAAATGTCTCAGCTTAGTACCAAGCCGGATTTTTTCCAGACAAATCTTGATTTAACTAAAAATGAGCCAGCAGGTTTTTTAACTTCCGATGCATTGGTAAATCCGGGCTATCAAAACTCTACAGGAAAGGGAAACCCTTTCTGGCAGCGTTTTTATAATCTTACTGGTGCCTTGGTTTCCAGCTTTGGTGATTTTTGGGCTGCTAATGATTTTGCTGTAAAATTTTTTCAAGACAATAATGATCCAAGGATAGGAAGAGAGTTTACTAAAGTTGCCGGTGGACCAAACGCCGGAAAGTATGTGGGAACTGTTTCAGGATTGGCAAATAACAATCCAACTAATGGAAATTATTCCATATTTGGACCTGGTGTTTTACAAGGCCCGGATGCTCCGGCAGTAATGATGTTGGCATCTGAAAGTTACTTCCTGCAGGCCGAAGCTGCAGTATTGGGATACATTCCAGGTGATGCACAGGCATTATATAATCAAGGGGTTACTTCATCCTTTGAGTATCTGGGAGTACCAAATGCTGACGATACAGCTGCGGTTTATGTTAGCCAATCTGGCAATTCAGTAACAAATTTTGCAACTGCTACTACTACTTTAGCAAAACAAACTATTATCATTCGTCAAAAATGGGCTGCTGAAATTAGTATCAACAGTTTTGAAGCGTATAACGATTACAGGAGATTTGATTATTTGCATACCGGAACTGCGCCATTTCCCGGCCCATTAGGCAATACTCCTTATAGCGCATCACCTTATATTGATATATTTAAAATTCCTACGCGGCTTTTATACCCAACCACTGAATATTCAAAGAACCCCGATAATGTAGCGGCTGAGGGCACTATTGACCAGCAGGTAAATAAAATATGGTGGATGCAATAAAAAAATTAACTGTATAAAATAAAAATTATGAAAAATAAAAATAAAATTTTATCAATAATATCAGGAGTGCTGGTAATGGCTTCCCTCAACTCCTGCATCAAAAACCGGCTGTCGAATGAGACAGACTTTTCGGGTCTTCAGGATCATGTTGTTTTTGTAAAAGGGGGGTTGACATATTATTCGAGCGCCGGCGTTGTTTTTGCAGGATCGGATACAGCAACCTTAAAACTTGTTGTAAATTTAGCCTCAGTCAATTTGCCTAAGTCGCCCATAAAAGTGACGATTGGAGTAGATGCGCCACAAGTAGATAGCTACAATGCTTCCAATAGCTCTAATTTTCAGCTTCCGCCGGCAGGATCTTATACTATTGCCTCCACTGAATTAACGATTCCTGCCGGTCAGCAATATGCTGAAACAACTGTCAGTTTCTATAAACCTGCGCTGGACCCTTCTGTAAGCTATATGTTGCCTATATCTATCATAGATGCTTCAGGTAAGGCATTAAGCTCAAATCTGAATACAACCTACTATCACATCATTGGTAATCCGATTGCCGGAAACTACCAATTTTATGCTTCAAGATGGCTTGCCGCAGATTCAACAGGGGGTTCAGGTTCAGCTAATTTTTATAAATTAGATGGAGGAATAGTTACTTTTAGCCCGGTATCTTCAACCGAGGTAACATTTCCCGGTATTTTCGGAGAAACTTGTTTCATTGATTTCACCAATAATAACGGCGTGTTAAGCGATTTTAGGTTCTCCTTTCCTGCAAGCACAGCTTCGGATTTGGGTGTTGCTTCGTGGGGTCCTGGAGTTATGGAAATTCCTGATTATGTAAACGGGTATTATAGAACAAGTTTTCAGTATATGACATCTGCGAAAAGAACACTTGTCTATGAGTTTATAAAGCAATAAAATTAGTTTATAAAAGCCAATAAAATTTCATAAAAGGGCCTTCATTAGTGAGGCTCTTTTTTATTTTAGCCAATATGGGGTACTTAATTTTTCATCGGGGTTTTCACAGCAGATAATTCAAATTATTATAATCTTTCCGTGAAACCCCGATGCTTCTTAAACATTAAATTATTACAAAGCCAATTTACAAATCTTTTAATTTCTCATCGGGGTTTTCACGGCAGATATTTCAATAATTCTTTTCATCGGGGTTTTCACAGGAGATAATTCAAATTATTATAATCTTTCCGTGAAACCCAGATGTTTCTTAAACATTAAATTATAGCAAAGCCAATCTACAAATCTTTATAATGCTTAGGTATAAAATATTTTGCAATGCCCTCTTCATAGAATGATGCGCTGCTATGTTGATAAGAAACAAAATCTTTAGCGAGATTCCATTTCCCTGTTACAGGATTATAATGAATGTAATTCAGCTTCTGTATCAGAAATTTTTCAGAGAAAATTGGTTTAGCATCAAAAGAGTCTTTAAAGCGGGAGACTCGGCTGAGAAGAAAAGAAGAAAGTAAAATTCGTTTAATCATTTTCAGGTTTATTATTTTGTACTTTTGAAAAAAAATAAAATGGATTTACCAAAAGACCAACCCAATCAACTCAATATAGAAATTTCAGAAGAGGTTTCAGAAGGCGTGTATGCCAATCTTGCTATTATTACACACAGCCACGCTGAGTTTGTGATAGACTTTGTAAACGTAATGCCCGGCACTCCGAAAAGCAAAGTGAAAGCGCGAATGATTTTAACTCCTACTCACGCCAAGCGTTTCATGAAAGCCATGATTGATAATGTAAAAAAATTTGAAACCGTTAACGGTACCATTCAGGATATAGAAGCCGTAGAATTACCGTTAAATTTTGGCGGCCCAACCGCACAGGCATAAAGCTGTTTAAATTTAATTGAGAATTTGTATGAGAATTTTTCAGCCACTATTATTTTTTTTTGCCACTAATGGCACAGATAAGCACGAATTTTTTATAGAATTTTTTTTTGATCTTGTTTAAACAATTTCTAAGAAGTTTTATACGCAGGATGAAATTGTTGCAACGTATCTCTGAGATATTCCCGGTTAAGGTGCGTATAAATTTCAGTAGTGGTAATACTTTCATGCCCCAGCATTTGCTGCACTGCGCGAAGGTCTGCGCCGCCTTCTACCAAATGGGTGGCAAATGAATGCCGGAAAGTATGCGGTGAAATATTTTTTGATATGCGCGCTTTTTTTGCTGCGTCTTTTATAATCATAAAGATCATAACGCGCGAAAGTTTTTTACCTCTCCTGTTCAGAAAAAGAATGTCTTCGTTACCCAGGCTAACGGTAACGCGTACACGCAGATGTTCTTTATAAATATTGATATATTTTATCGCTTCCGTTCCTATCGGAACCAATCTTTCTTTATTTCCTTTTCCAATAACACGAATGTATCCTACATCAAAGTAAAGACAGGACAACCGCAGGTTTACTAATTCACTTACCCGCAAGCCGCAACTGTACAGCGTTTCAATGATGGCTTTATTTCTGGCTCCTTCCGGTGAACTTACATCAATATGGTTGCTTATATTTTCTATTTCTTCAAAACTCAATACATCGGGCAAATGCTTAGCCAGCTTCGGCGTTTCCAGCAATTGAGTAGGGTCGGTTTTAGCGATATCTTCCTGCACACCATATTTATAAAAATTTCTAAGCCCGGAAATAATTCGCGATTGCGAAGAAGCTGTCATTCCTAATTCGCCAATCCATTTTAAAAAATTTTCAAGATGAAATAGCTTTACATTTGCGGGAATTATTTGCGGATCATTAAATGAAAGAAATTGGGTGAATTTATCAATATCATGCATGTAAGCTTCCACAGAATTTTCTGATAAAGACTTTTCTAACTGAAGATATGCCCTGAATCCTTTTTTATAAATATCCCACATCTAAAAACAATTATACTTTTGTGAAGTTAAAAATAAATGACGCAGTACTTTTTTATTTTAAAAAATTGGAAAATTATGAATTAGCTTCTTTGTTTCCTGTGTATTTTTCATTGTGATAAATTTTTTTATATCAAATTATTTATTTCTCTTTAATTTACTTTATGCAACCTGTTAATCTAAAAAAACACAAAAAAAATTTTCAACAAAATAAAAGAAAGCTCCGGCATTTTATTACGCGAACAGAAAATAATCCGCCGCAAAATCTTGAATTGCTTTCAAAGAAAAAAAATAAAGAAGTATGGGCAGAAATTAATTGCATCAGTTGCGCCAATTGTTGCAAAGGAATGAGCCCCACCTATACATTTGGCGATATTAAAAGAATTGCATCCCACCTCGGCATGAGGCCAAAAGATTTTAAAGAGAAATGGCTGTATCGCGATAAAAAAGAAAATGACTGGATGAACAAATCGCGGCCTTGCCAGTTTCTCAATCTTAAAACAAACAAGTGCACCATTTATGAAGTGCGCCCTGCAGATTGTGCGGGATTTCCACATCTTGTAAAAACGCCCATTACCGATTACATGCATGTGCACAAGCAAAATATTGAATACTGTCCTGCCACATTATTATTCGTTGAAAAAATATATGAAGCTATGCAACATTAATATTTTAAACGCTTGTTTAATTTTTTTAAATCATTAAAAGAAACATTCAGCAATTCATATTTATCAGCATCAGGAAAACTGAAATGCCACCACTCAGTGTCAAGACTGTTGAATCCATATTTTTTCATAACGGTGATGAGTAAACGCCGATTGTATAAAACAGAATCGGGCAGTTTTATAAAATTGGTATGAGCGCTATCGCTAAAATTATCAAAGCCGGTTCCCATGGCAAGTTCTTTTTTGGTTTGAAGATTTTCCAAAGTAACATCTACTGCAATGCCGCGATTGTGCCCGCTGCCATGAGAAGGATCTGCAGCATAACGGCTATCTTTTACGGCATCCCACATTTCTTCTGTAACGGAATAAGGCCGATAGGCATCAAATATTTTCAGGGCTACATTTTTTTTATTTAATTCAGCTTCCACTTTTTTTAAAGCATTTACCACGGGAAGGCGAAGATAAGTGGTACGTAATGCCGGATATAATCTTCGGTGCATGAAATTGTGTGTGGTGGCGTATTTCAGGTCAATAACCAAAGATGGGATTGCTTTTTTTACATCAATCATTTTTTTATCAGCATCCAATTCTGTTTCCCTTTTCAATACTTTTATATTATTAATAACGTTTAATCCGTACTTATTGCCGACATTTGATTGCGCCGCAATATTGAAATTTGCAAAAAGAAAAATAATTAGAAACACGATGTTTATTTTGCAGAAATTATTTATTTTATCAATCATTTTTTAGTTTTATTATTTTAAGAAGCTGTTTAACAACAATTATATAATTTCAGTTGCTGAAGAGTGTGCGTGGGATACCGCCCGGGCAACTCGCCGTTGGTGTCTTCACCAAAAGCTTCTGAAAAATTTACTTTTTTTATAAAAATTTTACCACTTTCATGCTGCGAAAAACAAATGTAGTTTATGTTTTTTTTACACTCATGGTAATGTGCTGTATCGTTTGCTGTAAAGGCAAACATCCGGCTACACAAAAAGAAATTGTAAAAAAGCCCGAAGAAATGGATGACCAGATCAGTGATAATTTAAAAGCGGTTTTACAATTTGCAAAAGATAATAACGGGAAAATAAACAATGCCATAAAATTATATTTCCCCGATTTGGTAAATTCTTTTTACGATAAAAATGATTATCACAACATCTGGAGCCAAAAAGAAAAATGGATGCCGCTTGCAGATTCGATGTTTTATTTTATTGAAAATTCAAAATATTATGGACTGTATCCTTCCGATTATCATTTTAAAGAACTTACGCAGTTACGAAAAAAAATCAGTGAAGATACTTTGGCAAAAGCCGATGCCACAGAATGGACAAAGGCCGACCTGATGCTGAGCGATGCTTTTATGAAAACTTTAAAAGATCTTAAAGAAGGAAGATTATTGCCAGATAGCGTTTCAATTGTAAGAAAACAAAAATATATTGATTCATTTTTTATTAAAAATTTAAATGATGCTGAAAAAAATGATTCATTGAGCGATATTTTTAATGCTGTGCAGCCTCAAAATGAACGCTATCAATCGCTGAAAAGTTTAGTAAAAAATTTTGTGGACAGCATGGATAACACTTCATTTCTGTATATCGTTTATCCGCAAAAAGATTCCTCACTTCTTATAAAAAATCTTCAAAAAAGATTATTGCAGGCAAGCGTTGCAAAGACAACTAACATACCCGATTCAATATTGCTGAGTAATGAAATTAAAAAATATCAAAGCATACATAAAATAAAAAAAGACGGCAAAATAAGTGTAAAGCTTATTCAATCGCTTAATAATTTTGATGTTGAAAAATTTAAAAGAATTGCGATTACGCTTGACCGTTATAAACAAAAACCCGACACGTTTCCTGTAAGATATCTTTGGGTAAATATTCCATCATTTTACCTGGAACTTTGGGATAATGATACACTAACTTTGCGTTCTAAGGTGATCGTGGGAAAGCCCGCCACGCCTACGCCGGTATTATCTTCTGCCATAAGCGATATGGTTACCTATCCACAATGGACCATTCCCGAAAGTATTATAAAAAAAGATATTTTGCCTGCTTTAAAAAAAGATGCCGGCTACCTTGCCAGTAAAGGATATAATCTTGTAGATGCAAAAGGAAATGTGGTAGATCCTTACACTATTAATTGGTCAAAATATTCTAAAGGCATTCCGTGGAAAATAATGCAGGGCAGCGGCGATGATAATGCATTAGGCGTTCTAAAATTTAATTTTAATAATCCGTACAGCGTTTATTTGCATGATACGAATGAGCGATATCTTTTTCAAAATGCTGAAAGAGATTTGAGCCATGGTTGTGTACGTGTTCAAAAGTGGGATGCGCTTGCTTTTTACATTGCAAAGAATGATAGCATGAATGTAACAAAAGACCAACAGCTTGCATACAATGCCGATTCTATTAAAACGTGGCTTGCCAATAAAGATCGCAAACGCATCATAGTAAAAAACAGGTTGCCACTTTTTATTGAATATTTTACCTGTGTTGCAAAAAATAATAAAATCATTTTTTATCAGGATATTTATAATAATGATGAAGCCCTTGCTGAAAAATATTTTGCCAATAAATAAATTTACGTTGTAAAAAATATTTGTTTACTTTTTTTAACATGAAAAAATTAATTGCTATTTGTTTTCTCATAACTTTTTTTTGTGCAGGCGCTACTGCTCAAAAAAAAGTTATCCATAAAAAAATTTCAGAAAAAGAGAATCCACCTGAACCTATTATTAAATACGGTACTGCCAGCTTTTATGCCAATAAATTTAATGGCAGAAGAACCGCTAATGGTGAAATTTATAGTTCTGAAAAATATACTGCCGCCTGTAATGTACTGCCATTGGGTACATGGATAAAAGTTACTAATCTTAGAAACCATAAATCGGTTATTGTAAAAATCAATGACCGGATGCATCCTAAAAATAAACGGTTGGTTGATCTCTCAAAAATTGCCGCTAAGGAACTGGGTTATCGTGGCAGAGGATTAACAAGAGTAAAGATAGAAGTACTTGAAAATTTTCATCTCTGAAATTTTATTAATAACTTGTTCTTTGTTTGTAACAGATTATTTTTGTTTTAACAACTAAACTAATTGACTATGAAAAAAATATTTTTTTTACTAATAAATATTTTTTGTTTTGCAATATTATTTGCACAACAGCCGCTAACTCCCCAAAAGCAAGGAATAGGTTTTAGTTTTTTTCTGAATGATTTTACTACAGCCGCCAACATCAGAAGTAATGGGCTGGTAAGTGTTTTAAAAGATAAAACTTTTTTCAAAACTTCTCAGATGAATCCCGGCATTGCAGTGGATTATTTATCCGGCATCAGCAAACATGTAGATTTTATAGCAACCCTGGGCGGCTCGTATGTTAAGTATCCTATTAATAATAAACCCGCTTTTACTGATGATAAATTTTTATTAGAAACAACCGCCAGCTTAAACCTTAAACTTTTAACTGATAAATATATTGTTGTTCCTTTTGCAAACATTGGCGTAGGCGCCAGTAATTATACCAAATATTTCAGCGCCTTTACCCCGGTAGGTTTGGGCCTTCAAATAAATTTTGGAAACGAAGTATATATATTGCTCAATTCTCAATACCGGATTCCGGTAACTGAAAATGCAAGCTATCATTTTTATCACAGCCTCAGCGTAATAGGAAACATAGGAAAAAAGTAAAAAACTAACTGCGTTTAGGCGTAACCGTTATATACAATTGTTGAATAATTTTTTTTTAAATTATTCAACAATTACTTTTCTTACAGCTACTAATTTTTTAAGCAAATCTTCCAATAAATCCAATTGAAGCATATTGGCTCCGTCGCTTAAAGCTTTGGAAGGGTGGGGGTGTGTTTCAATAAACAGGCCATCGGCGCCTGTTGCAATCGCAGCCTTGGCAATGGTTTCAATCATTTGCGGATTGCCGCCGGTAACTCCACTGCTTTGGTTGGGGTGTTGCAAACTATGGGTGCAATCCATCACAACGGGCGCTCCATGTTTTTTCATTATCGGTATATTTCTGTAATCAACTACCAAATCTGTATAGCCAAATGAATTCCCTCTTTCGGTTAAAATCACTTTATTATTTCCTGCTTTGTTTATTTTATCCAAAGCAAATTTCATGGCTTCGCCGCTTACAAACTGCCCTTTTTTTACATTTATAATTTTACCGGTTTTAGCAGCAGCAATGAGTAAATCGGTTTGCCTGCAAAGAAAAGCGGGTATCTGCAAAACATCTGCATATTGCGCACCAAGAGCTGCTTCTTCTGCGGTGTGGATATCGGTTGTAACAGGAATAGAAAATTTTTCATTTACTTTTTTTAATAATTGCATTGCTTTCTCATCGCCGATACCCGTAAATGAATTATTGCTTGTACGATTGGCTTTGCGGTAAGAAGATTTAAATATGTAAGGAATGCCAAAGCGCTTGCATATATCAAAAACTTTTTCTGCAACTTCCATAATCAGCGATTCACTCTCTACAACACATGGGCCCGCAATCAGAAAAAAATTTTTTTTGTTGTATTGCTGGCCAGAAAAAAGTTGGGTAAGAAAATCTTCCATATAATTTTTTTTAAATGGTAAAGTTATTTTAAAGTGATGAGGTAAAAGAAAGTAATGTATAACGCAAAAATTACTACATTTACAATTGCTTCATTTTTTAAGTTTGTATAAAATTCAAATGTCCAACAAAAAAATATTAGTGGCTGAAGACGACCCGGGAATTATAGATGTAATGAAAATTGTATTGGAAAATGGCGGCTTTAACGTTACTACTGCCATGAATGGAAATAATATTTTAAAGTTATGTGAACAAAAGCCTGATCTAATATTTTTGGATGTATGGATGTCTGGGATAAATGGAAATGAAATATGTAAACAATTAAAAGCCCACAAAGAATTTAAAAGGATTCCGGTTATTATTTTTTCGGCCAATAAAGATACAAAGCAAATAGCGGAAGAATGCGGCGCTGATGCCTTTTTGGCCAAACCTTTTGATATAAGCGAATTGCTACACCTTGCTCACCTGTTTACCAATTCTATAAATTGAAATTAAAATTGCCTGAGCGGCAAAAGGGGTTCGAACCCTCGACCCTTAGCTTGGGAAGCTAATGCTCTGCCAACTGAGCTACTGCCGCTTATTATTTTAAAGTTAAAAATATTTTTTGCTTCATCCTAAAATTTTATTTTCAGGTTTTTTTAAATCCTTATCTTGTTCTTTCGATATTCATAATACCGCAAAATTTTTGGTTATTATTTCCTGTACATGAAATATCGTTGCTGACTGCAATTTTTTGAATCTCATCTTTTTTATACTATTTCACATACCTAATAGGTTTTAAAAACCTGTTAGGTTTTATAAAAGCAAATAAATAAAATGGAAGTACATCATCACCCACACGTAGAAAAAAAAGCTTTCAAAGAATATTTTTTGGAATTCTTAATGATATTTCTTGCTGTGGCGCTGGGCTTCATTGCAGAAAATATTCGTGAAAATATTTCTGAAAACGCACAGGCAAAAGAACTGGCAAAAAGTTTATATAAAGAGATTTATTCAGACTCCATTAATATTCATCAAAAGATATTGGGAAGACTTGAAAAAGAAGATTACATAAAATATTTTGTGCAATATGTTCAAGACAGTAATTTGGTAAATCTTTCGCCAAATTTTTATCCTGCTTTTACTTCAACATTCATCAGCACATTAACCATAATTTTTCAACCAAAGGATGGCATATTGAACCAGCTTAGAAATTCAGGCGCTTTACGATATTTTAAAAGCAGCGCATTGCAGGAAGATATAGGTAATATAAGTGTTGACATTGCTAATTTAAGAGAGGGGAATAAGGAAGAAGAAACTTTCAGAGAATCAAAAATGCGTGCATTTGTTATTGCTCACTACGATTACAAATGGTTTGAAGAGATAGCGGCGATGTCTGAGCAAAAGCTCAAAGATCCTTACGTAGAAGACTGGTTTAAAAAAATGGACATGGATGCACTTCAAAAGCCGCAGATTTTAAATGCTGCACAATTCAACAGGCAGGAAGCTGCAAACCTCGCTTCTGAATACCTGGTTATCATCAGAGGGTTTCGGCTGATATTATACAACCAGTATGCAAAATCTAATCACCAGTTACTTGAAACATTAAGAAATGAATACAATATCAAATAACAGCTAAGTAAACTAAAACAATGGAAGTACATCATCACCCGCACGTAGAAAAGAAAGGATTCAAAGAATATTTTTTGGAGTT
>JAICZH010000097.1 GCA_025933775.1 Chitinophagaceae bacterium | reverse complement strand
TGCAGTAGCCTCAAGAGCCAGAAGAAAGAGAATTCTTAAAGCCGCCAAAGGTTATTATGGCAAAAGAAAAAATGTATATACCGTTGCTAAAAATGTAATGGAAAAAGGAATGACCTACAGTTATGTGGGTCGCAAATTAAAAAAACGTGAATACAGAACTTTATGGATTGCCCGCATCAACGCAGCAGTGCGTGCCGAAGGAATGACGTACAGCCAGTTCATTCATAAGCTGGGCGAAAAAAATATTACGCTCAACCGGAAAATATTAGCCGATATGGCAATGAACGAACCTGAAAGTTTTAAAAATTTGGTTCTTTCAGTAAAGTAATTTTTCATTGAGTTCAAAAAAAACCGTCCACGAAAATCGGGACGGTTTTTTAATTTCATTTTACTAAATGCAGATAACTCGTTACTTCCGAAAAAAGTTACAAGTCTTTTATTTTTTGAATGTAAGTGTCATTTACTTTCATACCTGTAATGTAAGTATTCATTTCTTTTTTTAATTGGGGACTTTCTGTTATACTTTTACTATTCTGCAATTTCGGATTTTGAGCTTGCAATGATGGTGTTGCATAAGCCTCAATTTTTTGCTTCTCAACTTGTACAAAACTACTTTCATTATTATTTTTCAACCATTCCATTGTATTATACAGCAGTTGGTAACCTTTATAGTTTTGGCTTACTAAATAACTCAAATATTTTTTTACAACAGAATTTAATTCAGGAGAGCCTTGTTGTTGTGAATTAATATATGAGACAAGAAATAATTGTGAACAATATTGCTGGGTTAATTCTGACAAATTCACAACTTTAGCCTGATACATTTCATTGTAAGATTTCCATGTCGGATAATCTTTTTGCGGAGAATTCATAGGCAAATGATTTTCCATCATTTCCTGCAACATATTCATTTTTGCAGTAGGTGAATTAGAGTTATCAGTTACAAATGCAATGTGAGGAGGACTTGTAGAATTAACGTCATTTTTAAAAATAGGCCCTTTAACTTCTGTTGTAAGTTTTTCTTGTCTGCAACTTAAAACAAGTACAGATAGAACAAATGAATAAAATAAGATTTTCATACTTATAGTTTTAAAGTTTTATAATCGGTTTAAGCGTATCCACAAGTGAAACCGCAGGCTGTATATACAGCAGTATCAGTACAATCACCGTCTTCTACTAATTCCCCATTAATCCATAAAGATGCAGCCTGACTTGACCGGTCACATGCGCTACCATCGTAGACAACATACAATTCATAATAATTTCCACCATCCGACCAGGACGTGTAACAGTTTTGAATCATTAAAACTTTGTTCAATTTTAATGGCTTTGGAGAATTTTTGGCTTCAATTTTTGAAACTAAAAATGTACAAATGGCGATTAATAAAAATTTTTTCATAATGATTTTTTTACAAAAAAAAAAAAAAAAAAAATGGATTTACAAAATTTTTTATCAAGCTTAGTACAAAATGACTAAAATATGACGTTATATTTCAGAAGATTTATTCTCTCTTCAGAAATTTTTTTCTTTTTATGTTGTAAGCTCATTATAAAGTCGGCCATTTTTGTTTATAAAATATTTCATTCTGTTACATTTGTAAAAAAATTTTTAAAATTAATTTGCATTAATGAACAATTCTTATCTCGATCTCGTTAATCAAACGTTTAATTTCCCGCAGGAAGATTACGATCTTAAAGACGAATATTTGCAATACAACGATGTGGATGTAAAAGCATTGATTGATAAATACGGCACGCCTTTAAAATTTACCTACCTGCCCAAGATTGGAATGCAGATCAATAAAGCAAAAAAAATGTTTGCCAATGCATTTAAAAAACATAAGTACGAAGGAAAATATAATTATTGCTATTGCACCAAAAGCTCTCACTTTTCTTTTATTGTAGAAGAAGCGCTGAAGTATAATATTCATCTCGAAACATCTTATGCTTACGACATTGAGATCATTAATAAATTGTACGAATCAAAAAAAATAAATAAAGATATTTTTATTATCTGCAATGGTTTTAAACAAAAGCCTTACATAAGCCGTATTGCTCGCTTGTTAAATACAGGATTTAAAAATGTAATTCCTGTGCTAGATAATAAAGCAGAATTAAAAGGTTATAAAAAATCGGTAAGAGTTCCTTTTAAAATCGGCATAAGAGTGGCTGCAGAAGAAGAACCTACATTTCCGTTTTATACATCGCGGTTGGGAATCCGCAGCAAAGACATCCTCGAATTTTATGTAGATGAAATTGAAGGAAACGAAGCGAGATTTGAATTGAAGATGTTGCATATTTTTTTAAACAAAGGAATAAAAGATGATATTTATTACTGGAGCGAGCTTAATAAAATTATTAATCTGTATTGCCAGCTAAGAAAAATTTGTCCTGAACTGGATTCAATAAATATCGGCGGCGGTTTTCCCATAAAACATTCATTGGGCTTCGAGTACAATTATCAATTTATGATAAATGAAATTGTGCGCAATATAAAAGTGGCATGTAAAAAAAGTAAAGTTCCGATGCCCAATATCTTTACTGAATTTGGAAGTTATACCGTGGGTGAAAGCATGGCGCACATTTATAGCGTGATTGCAGAAAAAAAACAAAACGACCGCGAAACATGGTACATGATTGATTCATCTTTTATCACCACGCTGCCCGATACATGGGGCATTGGCGAAAAATTTTTAATGCTTCCGATAAATAAATGGAATGCCGAATACCAGCGCGTAACGCTTGGTGGCATTACGTGCGACAGCCACGATTATTACGATAGCGAAGAACACATCAACGAAGTTTTTTTGCCAAAGATAGAAAATGGCGAACCGCTGTACGTGGGCTTCTTTCACACCGGCGCTTACCAGGATCAGATAAGCGGATACGGCGGAATAAAACATTGCCTCATTCCTTCTCCAAAATATATTGTGCTCGACCGCGATAAAAACGGAAAGCTTATTGATTGGGTATATGCCAAAGAACAAAATGCACAAAGCATGCTGAAGATTTTAGGATATAAATAAAAAAACCTTTCCGTTTTATGAAAGGCTTTTCTATTTACAATTTAAATTAACTAACTGCTATTTGTTTTGCTTCTGCTTTTACTTCTTCTTTTTTTGGAATGCTTAAAATAAGAAGACCATTTTCATATTTGGCAGCAATGTCATCGGCAATTACTTTTTCATCTAATGTGAAAGACCTTTTAAAAGATTGCAATGAAAATTCTTTTTTAACCTGTTTTTTGTTTTCATCTTTTGTTTCTTCTTTTTTATGAAAAGAAACCGTGAGAATATTTTTATCAACAGTAATTTTAAAATCTTCTTTGCTTCTTCCCGGCACATTAAATACTAATTCATAATTTTCTTTTAATTCAAAAATATTTACTGCAGGAAAATTAAATCCGCTGCTTTGCTCCCGATAACTATCAGGTGATGGCAATTCATTTAAAACATTATCCAGAAAACTGTTTAATGATTTTAAAGATGGGCGATTGAAATTTACGTATGTCATAATTTTTATTTTTTAATTTCCATGTAAGAATCAAATTAAATACCATCTCACTTTTTCATGTCAATAAGAATATTTTTATAGTCATTATGACGGAAAAATTTTTTTTATAAGACAAAATTTCTCAAACGTTTTCAATAACATTGATTGCGGAACAGATAACTACATTAAATTTGCTCTTTAAAATTTTTCTATTCTTATTTATAACCGCAATAATCAAAAGATTTTTTTTTATTTAATTTAAACGCTCTTAATGTATCCCAATTTATACTATGTTCTTAACGATTGGTTTGGTTGGAAAATAAATGCTTTTAAAATTTTTTATACTTTCGGAATTTTTGTAGCGCTTTCCTTTATTGCAGCAGCATATTTTCTCACGCTCGAGCTGAAGAGAAAAGAAAAAGACGGATTGCTGCAACCCCGTGAAGAAACCATTACTGCGGGCCAGCCGGCCTCTTTTTTTGATCTTCTTATTAATGGAATTGTAGGTTTTATTTTTGGATATAAATTGATTGGCGTTTTTATTGCAAGTCGCTCTCAAGGCCTCGATATACAGGATTATATTTTTTCATCATCAGGAAGTTGGGCCGGTGGAATAGCCGTGGCAGCGCTACTGGTATATTTTAAATATCGTGAAAAAAATAAACAAAAATTAAGTAAGCCTGAAAAGAGAATCATAAGAGTATGGCCGCACGACAGGATTGGAGACATGGTAATTTTTGCTTTGGTATTTGGCATCATCGGCGCAAAGCTTTTTGATAATCTTGAAAACTGGGACAGGTTTATACAAAATCCTATTGGCAATTTAATTTCTCCGAGCGGACTTACATTTTACGGCGGCCTCATTTGCGCAGCCATTGCAATATGCATTTATGCAAAAAAGAAAGGTATTAATATATTGCATCTTTGCGATTCATTTGCACCGGCGCTTATGATTGCTTATGCGGTGGGCCGTATTGGTTGCCAGGTTGCGGGCGATGGTGATTGGGGAATTTACAACAGCGCTTATATAAGTGATGTGCCCGGGCATGTAGTAGTTGCTACGCCGCAAGTGTTCAATAATAAGCTACATCAATATGCTCCTTATTTTTTGAATGGAGGCGTTACCGACCCGGCGGGAAACACCGTTGTTGTTACGGATCGCCATTCAGAAACTTTAGAAAAAGTTCCGCACAAAAGTTTTAAAGGCCCGCGTTTTTTACCCAAATGGATGTTTGCATTTACCTATCCGCACAATGTAAATGAAGATGGAATTTTGTTGCCTGATTGTAATGATAAATATTGCCGAGCCTTGCCACAGCCCGTTTTCCCCACTCCGTTTTATGAAACCGTAGTGTGCACTTTATTATTTCTTTTTTTATGGCTGATACGAAGAAGAATAAAAATAGCAGGCGTTATGTTTTGCATTTATCTTATTTGTAATGGAGTGGAAAGATTTTTGGTGGAAACAATTCGCGTAAATACTACTTACTCCATTTTTGGCATTCATCCTACACAGGCCGAATTAATTTCTGCGGCATTGGTTATTGTTGGAGTGATTGGGATTATTGTTTTTAAAAGAAAGCACCGTGTTGGGAATGCTTAAATGAGTACTAACGGTAACGTGTACACGAAAATATATTTAACCGCCTAACAGTATTTTTTCAATTTCATTACTTGCTTTTTGCAGCGCCATATTAGTATGTTTTTAGAAAAACTGGTAAACTTTTATGATCTGAAATTATAAATCTTCGTGTATGCACCACCGTTATATCGCACTTACTTTTTCTTTTTCTTAGTTTTTTTATCAAACGCTTTTGGCTCCTGCGCTACAATCATTTTCTTTACTTCTTCCAAATTTATTTTTGATAATTCTTCGGGTGTGTATTTGCCGTTGGCGCCACTTCCGGTTATCTTCATCATTTTTTTACCAAAGCGTATAAACGCCCCCCAGCGCCCGTTTTCAATAGCAATCTTTTCTTCTGGCCATTGTTGTATAAAACGGTTGGCTTCTTTTTCTAATTTTTTTTCAATTAGCTCGTTGCAATCTTTTTGCGTAAGCGTATCAAAATGATATGCACGCGGAACGTTAATAAAAAGATCGTTCCATTTTATAAAAGGGCCAAATCTTCCTTTGCCTTTTGTAATAGGTTTTTCATTATAATAGCCAATGGGCGCATCTTCCACTTGTTTTGCATTAATGATTTCAATGGCCCTGTTAAGATCCACTTCCATTAAATCTTCTCCTTTCGGAATAGAAATAAATTGTTCTCCCCATTTTACATAAGGTCCGTAACGTCCAATGTTTACAGATACTTCAAGCCCCTCATGCGAGCCAAGTGCAAGTGGTAATTTAAATAAATCTAATGCTTCATCCAGCGTAATGGTTTCAATACTTTGGGTTGATTTTAATTTTGCAAAACGAGGTTTTTCTTCATCATCTGATGCGCCAAGCTGCACCATCGGGCCATATTTGCCCATCCGCGCTGTTATTGGTTTTCCTGTTTCCTGGTCTGTACCGAGCTGGCGTTCGCCCACTGCACGTTCCGCCGTTTCTAAAGTATGTTCTACACCAGAATGAAATGGCCCATAAAAATCGCCAACCATGGTATTCCATTTCATTTTTCCTTCAGCGATTTCATCAAACTCTTCTTCAATGTTTGCCGTAAAAGAATAATCCATTACTTTTTCAAAATGCTGATTTAAAAAATCGGTTACTACCAACCCAAGATCGGTTGGAAATAATTTTGATTTTTCTGTTCCGGTAATTTCGTGCGCCGTTATTTTTTCAATAGAATCATTTTTTAATTTTAAAATAGCATACTTTCTTTTTACACCTTCTTTATCTTTTTTCTCAACATAATTTCTTTTAATGATGGTGGAAATAACCGGCGCATACGTGCTGGGTCTGCCGATGCCCAACTCTTCCAGTTTCTTTACCAGCGAGGCTTCTGTGTAGCGCGCCGAATGTTTGGTAAATTTTTCTGTTGCTGTCATTTCATTAAAATTCAATAATTGTCCGATGGTTAAATTCGGCAAACGGCTTTCATCATTTTCTGTTTCATCATCATCAGTGCTTTCAAAATACACTTTTAAAAAACCATCAAATTTTATTACTTCGCCGCTTGCAGTGAGCTCTTCATTGCCTGCCTGTCCGGTAGGCAGGTTTGTACTGATTTTTATTTTTGCAATTGTTTTTTCCAATTCTGCATCTGCCATCTGGCAGGCTATGGTTCGCTTCCAAATCAAATCGTAGAGTTTGTTCAATTCAGGATTGCCTGCCGAAATATTTTGCATGTAAGTTGGGCGAATAGCTTCATGCGCTTCCTGGGCGCTTTCATTTTTAGTTTTATACTTTCTCGGCTGAAAATATTTATTTCCATACGTATTTATAATTTGTGATTTAATATCATTCATCGCAGTTTCGCTAAGATTTACACTATCAGTTCGCATATAAGTTATCTTACCGCTTTCATATAATTTTTGCGCAAGCAACATGGTTTTGCTTACACCATATCCTAATTTACGGCTGGCTTCCTGCTGTAAAGTAGATGTAATGAAAGGCGCAGCGGGCGTACGTTTGCCAGGTTTCACCTGAATATCTTTCACGGAGTATTTTGCACCAAAGCAACTTTTTAAAAATTGTTCTGCATCTTCAGCATTATTATATTTATTTCCTTCTGCTTTAAAAGAAACCGTTTTACTATTTATATCTGTTGCAGCTAATGAGGCTTCAATTTTAAAACTATTTTCGGGTTTAAAATTATTAATCTCTCTTTCTTTTTCTGCAATTAATTTTACTGCCACGCTTTGCACTCTTCCTGCGCTTAAGCCGCCCTGCTGGCCAATCTTGCGCCAAAGCACCGGGCTTAATTCAAAACCTACAATTCTGTCGAGCACTCTTCTTGCCTGTTGTGCATCTACCAAATTCATATCAATAGTTCTGGGATTTTGAACAGCTTTTTCAATAGCCGGTTTTGTGATTTCATGAAAAACAATCCGCTTGGTTGTTTTAGGATTTAATTTTAAAACCTCCGCTAAATGCCAGCTAATGCTTTCTCCTTCGCGGTCTTCATCAGAAGCCAGCCATACTTCCTCAGCTTTTTTGGCAAGGTTTTTCAGTTCATTAACCACTTTTGTTTTCTCGGGCGGCACAATGTAAGTAGGACGAAAATTGTTGGCTATATCAATACCCATATCGCTTTTTTGCAAATCGCGGATATGGCCATAACAACTTTTTACTTCAAAATTTTTTCCAAGAATTCCTTCTATCGTTTTTGCTTTTGCGGGCGATTCAACTATTAATAAATTTTTAGCCATAATTTTTCGTTTAATCCAATACTCTTTATAAAAGATAAATAAGAATTAAAATATTTCCGTTTGCTGCAATATTAGTTTAAAAATTAAAAATGTAATCTTAAAAACTAAATAGGAATTTTAATAATGGCTTATTATCTTCGCACCAGCCCCATAATTTTTAATCCGATTCTCTAAACCGTTTACCTATTTTAAAACAATATTATTTTAAAAATAAAATCTTGCATACCAAAACCAGATTCAACGTGCTTCTTTAGTACCGTAAAATATCTTTGAATAAAAAAAAACATAATGAAGGTTGTAATAGTAGGCTCAGGTAATGTTGCTACTGCATTAAGCGGATTGATTCAAAAAAGCGGCCATGAAATTGTGCAGGTAGTAAGCCGCAACAGAGACCATGCTATTGTTCTTGCATCAGCCTATAATGCAGATGCTATTTCTCTTTCCGAAAAAGAATTTGCTCCAGCTGATATATATCTTGTAGCATTAAGCGATGCAGCACTCGAAGCGGCTGAAAAAATAAATGGATTGAAAGATAAATTTGCCGTTCATACAGCGGGTTCTATTTCAAAAGATGTTTTTAAAAATATTACTTCGGCTTATGGCGTTTTGTATCCTTTGCAAACATTATCAAAAGCAACAGCGCCCATTCCTGAAATTCCTTTTTTGGTGGAGGGCAATACCAAAGAAACATTGCACCAGGTAGTTGGTTTTGCAAGAACCCTCTCTGAAAAAGTAATACCTGTTAGCGAAACGGAAAGAATGCATTATCATATTGCAGGCGTTTTTGCAGGAAACTTTACCAATCACATGTATTCTATTGCAGAAAATTTTTGCGAAAAAGAAAAAATTGATTTTAAAAATTTACTTCCTCTTATAAAAGAAATTACAGTAAAAGCCAGCAATAATTCTCCGCACGATGTGCAAACAGGGCCTGCAATGCGCGAAGACATTTTTACAATCAACCGGCATTTACAAGCGCTTTCACCTTATCCCGAATTGAAATATCTTTATCTGAAACTTTCAGAAAGTATTTTAAAATTTCATGAAAAGCATTAATATGCTTTATATTTTTACCGCATGAATATTCTTTCCCGCTTCAGGCACATAAAAATTTTTGTATTTGACATGGATGGAGTTCTTACAGACGGCGGCCTTCAGGTTGTGCCCGGCAATGAGTGGTTTCGTCGCATGGATATTAAAGACGGTTATGCATTACAGTTAGCAGTAAAAACAGGATACCGGGTAATTATAATTTCAGGAAGCGAGTCTGCTGCTGTTGCCGACAGGCTTCAGAAATTGGGCATTACAGAAATATTTATGAAAATAAAAGATAAAGAAAATTTTTTAAAAGATTATATTCAAAAAAATAATTACAACATAAAAGAAGTTTTATGCATGGGAGATGATATTCCGGATTATAACTTCATGCAGCTTGGAGGCCTTTCCTGTTGCCCTGCTGATGCGGCTTCTGAAATAAAACAAATATCTTCATACATTTCGTGTATGCGTGGTGGTTATGGATGCGTGAGAGATGTAATTGAAAAAGTATTGAAGCTTAATAATCATTGGCCATTAGATACTTCTGTTGCCGCTACCTGAAACGGCATATATTTTAAAATCATTTTTGCATGAAAATTGTTGCAGCATTTTTTAAATTGATCAGGTGGCCCAACCTGGTGTTTATAGCGCTTACCCAAATGCTGTTCCGGTTTTTTATTTTACATTTTGTTTATAATAATCCCGAAAGCTCAGTAACCATGCGGCTTTCATTGCTTTTATTTTATTGGTTGGTATTTGCATCGGTATGCATAGCTGCAGCAGGATATATCATTAATGATTATTTTGATGTAAATATTGACTTAGTAAACAAACCTGAAAAACTTGTTATTGATCGCTATATAAAAAGACGATGGGCCATTGTGTGGCATATCGTTTTATCTTTTACAGGGTTTATAATCAGTTGTTATGTTGGATATAAATTGAGAAATATTTACCTGCCTTTATTTAATTTTATTGCGATCGTAGCATTGTGGTTTTATTCCACTACTTTCAAAAAAAAATTATTGATTGGAAATATAATTGTGTCGTTGCTTACAGCATGGGTTATTTTGGTGCTTACAGTTTCTGAATACAGGTTTCATATTATTGCCACCGATATTTATTGGAAACGGCTTTTGAAACTTTCGTTTATGTATGCAGGTTTTGCATTTATAATTTCATTGGTAAGAGAAGTAATTAAAGACATGGAGGATATGCCCGGCGATGCGGCCTATCATTGCCATACCATGCCGATTGTGTGGGGCATACAAGTTTCAAAAGTTTTTGCGGCGGTATGGCTTACAGTAATCATCGGCGCGGTGGCAGCTATTGAAATTTATATAATCCATTTTGGATGGTGGATTCCGGCAGTGTATTCTTTCATCACGATTGTTGTTCCGATGGTGTGGATGCTCCGAAAGCTTTACCTGGCGCATTCTTTACAAAATTTTCATGAATTGAGCACGATGATAAAATTAGTAATGCTTGCCGGTATTGTATCAATGATTTTCTTTTAAAAATTTATTGAATTGAAAATCAAAAAAATAATTTTAGCCTCGCAATCTCCGCGAAGAAGCCAGTTGCTCCAATGGGCCGAAATTTCTTTTGAAGTAATCGCTGCAAACATTGATGAAAGTTATCCGAAAAATATTTCTCCACATGAAGTTGCCAAACACATTGCTTTTAATAAAGCCGAATCTGTAAAAAATAAAATAATAAATGCAACGACTAACCTGCCTACCGGACAGGCAGGCGCTAACGGATACACGATTTTATCTGCCGATACGGTAGTGGTATTAAATAATCGCATTATTGGAAAGCCATCAGGTAGGGAAGATGCTGTAAAAATTCTTTCCCAATTATCTGGTAAAACACATTCGGTAATTACAGGAGTTTGTATTTTAACCAAAAAGAAAAAAATAATTTTTACTGATGAAACACAAGTGGAATTTTATCCGCTCACAAAAGAGCAAATAAAATATTATGTGGATACTTATAAACCTTTCGATAAAGCCGGCGCTTATGCCATACAAGAATGGATTGGCGTGATAGGAATCAAATCCATTACCGGCGATTTTTATAATGTAATGGGACTTCCGGTAAGTAAAGTGATTAAAGAACT
>JAICZH010000158.1 GCA_025933775.1 Chitinophagaceae bacterium | reverse complement strand
TTCAGCAATTTCCCTGTGAGAGTATCCTTTAAAAACGTGCATTGAAAATACCTGCTGCGTTACCGGCGGCATCTTTTTTATTAAAAACAACACTTCTTCTTCAATATGTCTCGTTGGCTTTTCGCTCAAAGCGCTATGCAACGGTTCCTCATTTTCGAGCTGCAAAAAATTACTTTTATTTTTTGCAGAGCGTGCATAATCAATAGCCGTATTGGTTACTATTTTTTTTGCCCAGCCTTCAAAATTCCCTTTGTTGATATCGAAAGAATTGATATTCATGAATATTTTCAAAAAACCTTCATTAACAAGGCTGATGATGGTTTGCTGGTTTTCAGAATAGCTTTTGCATATCGAATACATCAGGGCAAAATAATGCTTGTATAGCCTTTCCTGGGCTATGGAGTTGTTCGTTTTACAGGCAGAAATTATATCGTTTAATTCATGTTGCCGCAAGGAAAAAGCAAATTTTGCAAAGGTTATATTTTGATCGGTGTAAAATAACGCCGGAATGTCAAAATTGTCTTAACATTTTCGTTCCGGCGTTATCCCGGAGGTTACCTATTTTAATGTAATCTTTTTCAGCCAATGTTCTGTAGGGGACACGCTGTCTTTAAATGTTGCCACAATTAAAGTATCGTTTAGCTTTTCCAATTTCCATGCAAAAGTTCTTGTTCCTTTTAACAGCAAGCTATCATTGTCAGAAGAAATTGCCCAAATTCCCTTGTCGTAAGGCACGGCTGACGAGTCACAACCATTTTTTGAACGGTCCGCAAATTGAAATTGTCCATAATAATCAAAAGCCAGCAAGGCGCTGTCTGCGCAGGATTGAATGATGGAGCTGTCTTTAGTTGGGTCGCTCGTAAAAGGAACGGTCAGTGTTTGCAATTGCCATACTCTGCCGGTAAGCGCCTTTTGAGCGGGCGTAAGTGATGGCCCGTTATCTGTTTTCTTGCAAGCTGCAAAAACAAATGCACACACAATAGCTAAGGAAAGGATTGATTTTTTACTTTTCATTTATAGTTTTTTAGTGAATTATTTAATTAGTATTCCAGCCCGCGCGGTTGCTGTTATATCTAATACGATAATTAAATAGAAAACGTTGGGCGATTTAAAAAAAAACTTTTTCTAAGGGAAAACGAACGCAGTAAATAAATAAATAATGGAGATTTTTATTTTATGCAAAAACGAATGGGATGAATTTATATCACCTGCATATTTTTTTTATAAGGTTTCAGATGTTTATCGTTAGGGTCTAATTCGGTAACCAGGTAGTCAATATTGTGGACGGGGCAAAGCCTCATTTTAAAAATAGAATTCAATTTTTCTGATATGGTAATCACCGCAAGTTTGGATGCTGATTTTATCATTGCCTTTTTAACCTGCGTCACATTCCATTCTGATTCTGAAAGGCCTTCTTTGGAATCAAGCCCGTGAGCACCTAAAAAACAAAGGTCTACCCTGATATCCGCAAGTTCGCTGATAGGCCTTTCTCCAATATTTATCTGAGACGTATAATCAATTTTGCCTCCGATAACGATAACGTTCAAACCGGGATGGGCGGCCAATTCCAGAGCCATTAACGGGCTTACGGTAAAAAATGTGCCCTCCATCGTATCAGGAATCATTCTTACCATTTCCAACATTGTTGTGCCCGCTTCTATCAGCAATGTCATACCTGGTTGAATCAGTTTCACCGCTTTTTTTGCAATCTCTTTTTTTGCCTCCACGGCGTATGATAAATTTTGTTGAATAGGATAATGATACGATTTGGATAAGGCACCTCCATGAACCTTTATAATTTCACCTGCCTCAGCCAGCTCGGCAAGGTCTCTGCGCACTGTATCTTCTGAAACATTCAATTTTACGCTTAACTCGGAGGATAGTACTTTGTTGTGCAGGTTAATTTGCTTGATGATAAAAGATTGCCGTTCATTTTTAAACATACCACTTAATTGCTTTTATTTTTATTTATACCGAATAATTCTTTTTTAGTTGATAATTTTTTTTCAAATGCTCTTAGTCACAAATATCCGAAAGCAATATTTTTCCACCGCAGAATTTATGCCGCGCGCATACACGAACGCAAATGTAATTTTTTACTAAATGCTATCACAAGCCGCCCCGTAGTTTACTTAAAAACAAAAATTTTTTCGTAAAAAGTTTTTGCGTTTTTGTGCATTAATACTTAACTTGTTTTGTTTAAACAAGCGTATTCCTGCAAATAATTTTTATACAATTTTCTAATTTAATATATGGCTTTACTAGGGATTGATCTGGGTGGTACAAAGCTGGCAGTTGCTGTTTTTGATGAAAAAGGTAGCTTATTGTACCTTGAAAAGATTCCATTAAAAGACGCGGCTGGCCAGCATGTGGGCGCATTAATAACTGACCGTATTATAAGATTATTAAGCACAGATAATTCCATTAGTTCTGTTGGAATTTCTGTGCCTGGTATTTACAGAAAAAAAACAGGAACCGTGTGGGCGCCGAATGTCCGTGGTTGGGAAGACTATCCGCTACTTCAGGAAGTGAAGAATGTATGTAAAGAAATTCCTGTAACTATTGATAGCGACAGAGCATGTTATATATTAGGGGAGTCTTGGAGAGGAAACGCCAAGGCTTGCAAACACGCTATATTTTTAGCAGTAGGCACGGGCATTGGCGCAGGAATCATGATTGAAGGAAACATACTTCGCGGTTCAAACGATACTGCGGGCGCTATAGGATGGATGGCTTTGCCAAAACCTTTTTGCGATGAGTATAAGCATTGTGGCTGTTTTGAACATTTCGCTTCAGGCAAAGGCATTGCCGATGGTATGAAACAAATAATACAAGATAATAAAAATTATTCCGGAGAGTTAAGCGCTAAAGCCGTTGAGGAGATTACCTCTCACGATGTGTTTGTCGCTTTTGAAAACCATGATTGGGCGGCAAAAAAAGTAATAGAAACAGCCATACAATGTTGGGGAATGGCCATAGCAAATCTTGTGAGCCTATTTAATCCTGAAAAAATTATTCTGGGCGGAGGCGTATTTGGGCCGGCCATAAAATTAATTCCGGCAATTAAAGAGGAAGCGGCTAAATGGGCGCAACCAATCAGTATAACACAAGTTAGCATTGAGCCTTCTGCATTAGGCAATGATGCAGGCGTATTTGGCGCTGGCTTTTTGGCTTTAAAAAACAGTATCCGATAATTTCTCAATTCCCAAAATGTATAACAAACGATTGGTTTTTTGGTCAGCCTGCATTGGAATATTATTTTTTGGAATGGCCATTACCACGCTGGGTTCAGTAGTGCCGCAGCTAAAAGCAAAGTTTGATTTAGATAACATCGCGGCGGGTACATTATTTTCTATTTTGCCGTTTGGTATTTTGATTGGCTCTTTGGTATTCGGCCCTTTTTGCGACAGGTATGGCTACAGGGTTTTGCTGGCGCTCACTTGTTTCAGCATGTTCGTCGGCTTTGAAGGAATAGCGTATGCGCCGTCTCATTTTGCTTTAAACATTTGTATTTTTTTATTTGGTCTCGGCGGAGGGGCTATCAATGGTGCTACCAGTGCGCTTGTATCAGACATCAGCGACAAAGAAAAAGGCGCCAACCTCAGTTTGCTCGGAGTTTTTTTTGCCATTGGCGCCCTGGG
>JAICZH010000196.1 GCA_025933775.1 Chitinophagaceae bacterium | reverse complement strand
CCTAGTTATCGAACGATTAATCGCTTCAGAGTTGACCCGGATGTGCAAGAAATTCTACGCCAATTATTCGTTCAATTTCGCTGTCAATTAATCGAAGAAAAAATCATTGATAATGAAGCAATTTTTATTGATGGAACTAAAATTGAAGCTAATGCAAATAAATTTACTTTCGTATGGAAAAAAGCAGTTCAAAATTATAGTGAGAAGTTAATCGAGAACTCAAATAAGATATATGATGAGCTACTTGAAAAAGAAATTATCCCGGAAATTAAACGTGAAAGTCCTGACGAACTTTCCATTAATGAACTTGAAGAAATAGCTGAAAGATTAGAAGAAACGGTGAACGATTATCATAAGAAAATTGAGGAATGTGAACTTGGAAGTGAACGTAAAAGAATTCGTTCAGAGAGAAAGTTTCCTAAGCAAGCATTGAAACGAATAAAGGACTTTATTGATCGCAAGAAGAAATACGCACAAGATATGGAGATATTTGGAGAAAGAAACAGTTATTCTAAAACCGATCATGATGCTACTTTTATGCGTATGAAAGATGACTATATGAGGAATGGACAATTGAAGCCTGGATACAATGTTCAAATCGCAACAGAAGGTCAATACACGCTTGCTTATGATGTTTTTCCGAATCCAACGGATACACGTACATTCATTCCTTTTTTAGATAAAATTGAAAAGCACTTTTTTGATTTACCTGACTATATCGTCGCTGATGCTGGATATGGTAGTGAACAAAATTATCATGATGTTTTAGAGAATCGCAACCGGACACCTCTTATTACATATAACAGTTATAGGAAAGAACAGAAAAGAAAATATAAGAATGATCCATTTAAGACAGACAATTGGGAGTACAATGAAGAGCTTGACTATTACGTTTGTCCGAACGGACAAAAATTAACTTTCCAGTACTTTTCTAATCGTACAGATCGTTATGGATTTACAAGGGAATTTAAGGTATATCAATCTGAAAATTGTCATGATTGTCCATTACGCTCTCATTGCACAAAGGCAAAAGAGGGGAACAATCGAAGGTTGTTTATTAATAAAAAGTGGGAAGAGCAAAAAGAATATATAAGAACTAAGCTTTCGGAAGAAGAAACTGGAGACATTTATAAAAAACGCAAAATAGATGTTGAACCAGTTTTTGGATTCTTGAAGGCTAATTTGTCGTTCACTCGATTTTCCGTTAGAGGAAAATCGAAAGTAGAAAATGAATTAGCATTTGCCTTAATGGCGGTAAACTTAAGAAAGTATACCGCCAAAATCCAAAATAATAATAATCCTAACAATCCGAAACAAAAAAGAAATTGCGGAAACAACATTTTAATGTTGATTCCGCAATTTTTCTCATTTAAGACTGGTTTTGTCCCAGCCTCTTTTGTTTAGAAATGATAAGCGAATTTATAAAGGCAAGAAGGAAAATCTATTGAAATAGCATCTGATACTGGCACTTTCGGTAGATTTCTAAATAAAGGATATCATTTTTAAGGCCTTTTCTAT
>JAICZH010000074.1 GCA_025933775.1 Chitinophagaceae bacterium | reverse complement strand
CTATCAATATATACAATCATATTGTCTGAATAACTTTTTGCTCGCATGGCAAGTGGTTCCCAAATCAAAGCTTTCTCACGTGATTCGGGTTTATTCAATTTTTCTTCGAGCGATTTGTAAAGTGTATTGTTAGAGTTGGTAATATTGGCATTAGAAGTCATTAAACTTGTATTCACAACTTTAAATGCATTAATTACCTCGTTGGAAACATTGAGAGCAAGAATGGCCGTTAGTACTAAGTACATAACGTTGATCATCTTTTGCCTCGGTTCTCTGGGTAATGCCATAATATTTAATTTTTACTTTGGGTTTAGTAATTGGATTATAATTTAATACTTATCTTCCCTGCATAGCGCTTAACATGTTTCCATAAACGTTGTTAAGCTTTTGAAGGTTATTGGCCAAAGCGTTAATTTGTTGCTTTGTAGTTTGTGCATCTTCTACAGTTGACACCATCACTTCACTTGCCTGGGCCATTTTGCCATAAAAACTGTTTAAAGTTTTCAAATGGTTATTACTTTCATTCAACTCCAGTTCATAAATGGTATTTAATGAACCAAGATTTTTGGTAAGCACCTGCACTTGGTTATGAAAGTTTTTAGCACTGTCGGCTGCGTTATTAAAGCTGCTCATTGTGTTTGCAGAATTTACATAAGCTTCTTTCATCATTCCCAGCGCTGAAGTAGCTTCTTTGGTTTTTGCAGAAAAATCTCCGGTAGATTTTACTACGTCTCCTACTTCTCCTAATTGAGAAACAGTGGTTCCTAATTTTTGGAAATTATCTCCTAATTTTTTCATGTTGGCAGGAGTAATATCTGCTTCCATCAACATTTTATCCATGGATTGTAATGCGGGATTACCTTTTGCTGTTTCCGCAGCAGGAGCGTGGTCGTGCCTGTGTTGTGGCCTTACCCATTCAATTGCTGCATATACAAGAAATATACCTGTTTCAGTCCACATACCTACGCCAAGCAACGTATCGGCATAAGGTTGGTGAGTTAACTTTGCCCATGCAGCAAAAATAACCACCGCTGCGCCGGCGCTTACTAAAACATCTACAAGAGTTAAAAAGTTTCTTTTTTGTTGGATCATGATAATTTAGATTTTAGATTTTAATGTTAATTTGGTTAGGTTTATAAAATACAAAGCCCATATTAAACTATTTTAATACAGGCCGTAAGATGTTTGCTAAAATTTTTTCTATGAAATAATATTTATTTTTTACCTCTTTTACTGGTAACTGGTGGTAAATCAATAACACAACGGAATCCTATATAAGATTTGGCTGTATCCTGGTATTCGTAAGCACGAGTGCTTACTTGTAAAAAGTATCCAACGTCTTTCCAACTGCCACCGCGAATAACCTTGCGTTTCATGCGGGGTGGATCCTGGTCGGTTGCATTCCAGCGAATATCAGGGTTCATATCGTGTTGAAAGTTATACCCACCTTCGTAATATAATGATGAAGTCCATTCTGATACATTGCCTGCCATATTGTACAATCCAAAATCATTAGGCCAATAAGCATCTGCACGTACGGTGTAAAAACCTCCATCTTCAGGATAGTTTCCTCTGCCGGGTTTAAAGTTAGCGAGCAAACATCCTTTTCTGTTTCTTAAATAAGGGCCTCCCCATGGATAAGGAGCCTGCGATCTTCCACCTCTTGCTGCATATTCCCACTGTGCTTCCGTGGGCAGGCGGAACGGAGATTCGGTATTTCTCTTTTTATTTAATAAAAAAGAATTCAATAAATGAGTACGCCATTCGCAAAATGCCGTTGCCTGCTTCCAGTTTACTCCTACTACAGGATAGTTGCCAAATGCCGGGTGACTATAATATTCTTTTGCCATGGGCTCATTATAAGAATAGGCAAAATCTCTTATCCATACTAATGTATCGGGATAAACAGGTATATCATATCTTACAATAAACTTGCCGCGGGGAACATTTGCATTTTCTCTTTTTGCAGCTTCAGCATAATTAAATGTTTCAGAATGATACATGATCTTTTGGGGGTCAATTTCTTTTCTACCAAAGATGCGGTTATCAGGAGTTACAATCATAGCATCTATTTTTTCCATAGTTGCTTTATCACTCCATTTAATTGTTGATATTTTTTTCCAGTCAAGATAAGAATTGCCGTCAGCGCCCTGCTTGGTAAATCCCATTAGAGTACCGGCTATTGAATCTCTTACCCAGTTAGTAAACTGGCGATATTCATTATTGGTGATTTCGGTGGCATCCATCCAAAAACCACTTATTGAAACCTGTTTATTACGCGCCGTGAAAGCATAATTTACGTCTTCATCGCTTGGCCCCATGTGAAATGTTCCCGGCGGAATGTAAACCATTCCGGGAGGCTTGGGTAAAATATACCGGCTCGCCGGAGCCACGCCATGTAGCTGTCCATCATCTGCAAGCCCTTTTGATTTGCCGATTTTACCACAACCGGAAACAATGAAAATAGCTGCAATAGCAATAGCCGTGAATAAATTGGTTTTCATTTTTTTTTACTTTGAGGGTAAGGACAAATGTAATATATAATTTGAATTAAAAACATGATGCCTTGTTATCGAATTCTGAATTTTTGAAAATAGAATACCGATCATTAATTTTTAGAAACGGTCAAATATTTTAATTATTGTAAAAAGGGCTCAAATATTTTTTTGATTTCGGTACAAAAAATATGCAGAAATTTTTAAGGATTAAAAAGGAAAATAAAGCTACGATAAATCATAATACAAAAATGATTTAAGAAAAGTTTTTTCAAAAAAAGTTCGTTAAAGATATTCACATTTTTTAAATTTAAAAATAGCAGCCATAATTTTTATTGTCAAATCAGAAAATGAAGCTTTCCAAAATCAGATGCTCAATACGGGCTTCTTAAAAATTTTTTTATCATTTGCAAACCATAATTATCACAACTCAAATGATTATTTTTGCAGATAAAAAATTTATGGAATTTAAACTTACAGAAGAGCAAATCATGATTCGTCAGGCCGCCCGTGACTTTGCAATTACTGAATGTCTTCCCGGCGTAATTGAGAGAGATGAGAAACAAAAATTTCCTTATGAACAAGTAATGAAGCTTGCTGATCTCGGCTTTATGGGAATGATGATAAGCCCTGATTATGGTGGCTCGGGGCTGGATGCAATAAGCTATGTTTTGGCAATGGAAGAAATAAGCAAAATTGATGCGAGCACCAGTGTATGTATGAGTGTGAACAATAGTTTGGTTTGTTTTGGTATTGAAGCTTTCGGAACCGAAGAGCAAAAGAAAAAATATTTAACCCCCCTGGCGCAAGGAAAAAAAGATGGTGAATTATACATCGGCGCTTTTTTATTGAGCGAGCCGGAAGCCGGTAGCGACGCCACTTCGCAAAGAACTACTGCCGAAGAAAAAGATGATCATTATGTAATTAACGGAGTAAAGAATTGGATAACAAATGGCAATAGCGCTTCTTGTTATTTAGTATTTGCACAAACCGATATTACAAAAGGAAGCCATGGCATTGATGTATTTATTGTAGAAAAAAAATGGCCCGGGGTAACCGTTGGCCCAAAAGAAAATAAATTAGGAATTCGCGGTAGCGATACTCACAGCATTTCATTTACCGATGTAAAAGTGCCAAAGGAAAATAGAATTGGACCACATGGTTTCGGATTTAAATTTGCTATGATGACACTTTCGGGAGGCCGCATTGGTATTGCATCACAAGCATTAGGACTTGCATCAGGTGCATTAGAAAAATCAATAGCTTACTCAAAAGAAAGAAAAGCTTTTGGTACCCAAATAAAAAATCATCAGATCATTCAATTTAAAATTGCAGATATGGCAACCCGGGTAGAAGCTGCACGGATGCTGTGTTTCAGAGCCGCATGGCAAAAAGATAAAGGACAAGATTATACTGAAAGCGCTGCGATGGCTAAAGTATATGCAAGCGAAACGGCAATGTGGGTTACCACCGAAGCGGTGCAAATACACGGCGGCTATGGTTATGTAAAGGAATATCATGTGGAACGAATGATGCGGGATGCGAAGATCACACAGATATATGAAGGAACCAGCGAAGTGCAACGAATTGTTATCAGCAGGGGAATTTTGAAATAATTATTTTAATATGCCAATTAGCTAAGTGCTGATTAGCCAATTTGAAAATTTAAAAATTGAATTGCCGGTAAATTCCATTTTATATAAAAAAATAAACGAAGAACTTACCCGTAAAAAAGTTACGTTGGTTGCTGTATCCAAAAAAAAATCTGCGCAGGAAATAATAGAACTATATAATCTTGGTCAAAAAAAATTTGGAGAAAATTATGTGCAGGAATTAATTGAAAAACAAGAACAGCTTCCAAAAGATATACATTGGCATTTTATCGGCCATCTTCAAAGTAATAAAGTAAAATACATCGCTCCGTTTGTTTCATTAATTCAAAGTGTTGATAGTAAAAAAATATTAATTGAAATTGATAAGCAGGCAAAAAAAAATAATCGCATAATTGATTGCCTGCTGCAGGTGCACATTGCAGAAGAAGAAACAAAATTTGGTTTTGATGAAAACGAATTGCAGGAATTATTTGCCACGAATAGCACGGATAACACGAATTTCGAAAATATTTGTATTAAAGGTTTAATGGGAATGGCTTCGTTTACTCATGACCGTGAGAAAATAAAAAAAGAATTTCTTTTGCTAAAAAAATTATTTGATAAATATGCATCATTCACAATTCGCAATTCACAATTCACAACTTTAAGCATGGGCATGAGTTCTGATTATGAGATGGCAATTGAAGAAGGAAGTAATATGGTAAGGATTGGAAGTTTACTTTTTGGAGAACGTCATTAGATTTCTTTTTAACAGTTTATAACTACAAATGTTTTTTACAATATTATAAATTTGATACGGAATAAATAATATAAAGTGAACACTACAACCATTAATTCTTCTTTTGAAGCAGAAAAAAATCGTAAGGCGCTTATGTACACGGCAGGTATTGTGGGCATCTTTCTCATTATTGCAATATTTTATACATGGCCTTTGCAAATACCGCCCGTGCCAACTGTTCAAGATTTAATTGAAATAAATCTCGGCAATGAAGTGGAAGGAATGGGAACTATTCAGCCTCTAGTAAAAGGAGAAAGAGCGCCAGATAATCAAAGTGTGGCATCGCACGAAAAAGCAAGCAAAGTAACGGAGACGCCTACACGAAATATACAAGCCGATGAAAATAATAATGACAAAGAAGCCGCGCCGGTTGTAAAAGTGGAAAAGCCAAAAGACGATGCTAAAGAGGTAAATAAAACCAGCGCTAACAAAACAACAAAAAATATTAATCCCTCACCAATTGTAAATCCTAATCCTGCGCCTCGTAACCCAAAAAATTTATACAAAGGCGGCAATGGCAATGGTGGTAATGGCGCTCCGGAAGATAATGGTTATCGCAACCAGGGATATAAACCCGGTAATGGCGATGCAGGAAGCCCCACTGGCAATGCAGATTCTTATGGAAATACACCTGGCGGAAGAATTGGAGGAGGGATGCGTATTGTAAAAGGCGACCGTAGAATTATGAAATCCTATTCGTTCACTGATGAATTAGATAGAGCAATTGTATTTGCATTTATTAAGGTTTCACCAGATGGGCGCGGAACTTTTATTGGCTTTGCAAAAAATTCCTCAACTACAAATCCTAAATATGCAGACGCAATTAGCAATCATTTGCATCAAATAGAATTTAATAAATCTGATCATGAATCCACTATAACTGTCGAAATTAAATTTGATATAAAATAATTATGAAATTATTTTAAAAATCATTGATACTCTCCTTGAATAATTATTAGAGTTAATTTCACAATTTTGTTCTCACATGATGGATTACGCTCAAACAATTCATTACCTGTATAACAAACTTCCTTTGTACAGCAATATTGGTAAAAGAGCTTACAAAGCTGATCTTACCAATACACTTGCATTATGTAAACATCTTGATGATCCTCAAAATAAAATTGAAACAATTCATATTGCCGGCACTAATGGCAAAGGTTCAGTAAGCCACATGCTGGCAGCCATTTTTCAACAGTGCGGATATAAAACAGGATTATATACTTCGCCGCATTTAAAAGATTTCCGAGAAAGAATTAAGATAAACGGAGCAATGATTTCCCAGGGTTTTGTAATTGATTTTGTTGAAAAAATAAAAAACTTTTCTGAAGCAATAAATCCTTCTTTCTTTGAACTTACTTTCACGATGGCGCTGGAATATTTTGCACAGCAAAAAGTTGACATTGCAGTTATTGAAACCGGCCTTGGTGGCCGGTTAGACAGCACAAATGTAATTACGCCGCAACTTTCTGTTATTACCAATATTGGTTTTGATCACGTAGATATTCTTGGAAATACACTTGAAAAAATAGCCACAGAAAAAGCCGGAATTATTAAGCAAAATATTCCTGTGGTAATTGGTGAAACGGTTGCAGAAACAAAAAATATTTTTCAACAAAAAGCAAAAGAAAAAAATGCGCCTATTTTTTTTGCCGAAAAAAAATATACAATTGTTTCAGCAAAATCAAGGAATGAAAAATTACAAATTTCGTTTGCGCATAACGGTTATGAACACACGAAAACTTTTTCACTCGATCTTCCGGGAATTTACCAAGCCAAAAATTTAAGAACCGTTCTTACTGCTGTTGATATTTTAAAAACAAAATATTCCTTAGAAGAAAAAAAAATAGAAGAAGCATTGAGCCATGTAAAAAAGATAACAGGCCTGCTTGGACGATGGGAAGTGATTCATAAAAAACCATTGATCGTTTTAGACGTTGCACACAATGTAGATGGCATGCAACAAATCATTCATCAAATAAAAAATAGCGTTTATAAAAAATTACATATCGTTTTTGGAATGGTAAAAGATAAAGAAATAGAAAAAGTTTTAGAAATATTGCCGAAAGATGCAACCTATTATTTTACCAAAGCGCAAATACCCCGGGCATTGCCTGAAGATGAATTGGCAGAAAAAGCAACAGCATTTCATTTAAAAGGAACTGTATTTCAAAATGTAAACGATGCGTTGAAAGCTGCACTGGAAAAGGCTTTAAAAGAAGATATGATAATCGTTTGTGGAAGTGTATTTGTGGTAGGAGAAGTGAATGCTAAGTCATTTAAAAATTGAAATTCCGCTTATAGCAATGATACCTGCAGTTTTATTGCCCATTAACTATTAAATCTTTCCCATCTTTCTTAATGCATAAAAGATGCAATTGGAATGAAGCGACTGAACGATTTTATTTTCCAAAAAAAGTTTTTTTAATTCATCAAAAGAAATGGTAACCACTTCTATGTCTTCATTGTTATCGAGCTGTTGCTTACCGGTTTTTTTTCCGCCTTTCGCTAAAAATAAATAAGTAAAATTATCAAGCACTCCTGGATTGGCAGCAATTTTTCCAACTCTTTCAATAGATGAAAATTCATAACCCGTTTCTTCCATCAGTTCCCGGGTCATCGCTGCTTCGGGCGATTCATTTTCATCAATAAAACCTCCGGGCAGTTCTAATAAAATTTCTTCTACCGGATGCCGGTATTGTTTTACCATTAATACATTGCCTTCTTCTGTACATGCAAGCACACAGGCGGTTGCAGGCAATTCTACCACAAAATATTCTTCAATAATTTTTTCATCAGGAGCTTCGCATTTATCTACTCTTGCAGTAAAATATTTATGCCTCGATATATATTTTGATGATAACGTTTTCCATTTCATATTTTATAATTTATTGCCACGTATATAAAAATTTAATGCACGAATTACTCTAATTTACACGAATAAAAATAGTTATCCAATTGCATTTTCATCTATTAAACAATGATCAAAGTTTGTATGATCTAATTCGTGCAATTAGTATAATTCGTGCAATTCGCGTTTACCAATTCATTCTTTCGCGAAGCTTTGTAATATGAGCTGTGTGATGGCGGCCATGCCAGGAATAACTTTTCAGCAAATCCCAAAGTGATAATTTTTTTTGCACTTCAGGATGATAAATGGTGCGTTGCCACTCGTCTTCCGTCATTTCGTGCATCAATTGATACCATCTTGCATGCAATGCATGAAGCAACGTTAAAGAAATATTTATGGGCAAATTTTTTGTATCAGATAATAAAACCCATGCATCCTGTTCGTAAGGTTTTATTATAGGATTATCTTCAGTTAATGCAAGTTTGAAGCGAACAAAAGCATTGATGTGGCTGTCTGCAACATGATGTACTAATTGGTGAACTGTCCATCCCCCGGGGCGATATGGCGTATGCAACTGATTTGCGTTTAAATCCTGCACAGCAACTTCAAGCATAGCAGGCAATATTTTTATATCATTAAGCAATTCATTTTTTAATGCATCGCTGTAAGGTTTATTATAAGCATCAGCGTCTTCTTCCTTACTAACGGGGTAGCGTAAACGCAGTTCTTCATTTTCCATAAAATATTTTTTATTTGTGAACAATATCCAATAGTTCAATTGTAAATATTAATGCAGCGCCGCCGGGAATAGCGCCCGCGCCTCTGTCACCATAACCCAAATCAGAAGGAATAAATAATTCCCATTTGCTGCCAACAGGCATTAATTCCAAAGCTTCTGTCCATCCGTGTATAACGCCGGATACAGGAATGGTAAGGATTTCGTTGCGTTTGTAAGAATTATCAAATTCCTGTCCATTAATTAATGTGCCTATATAATTTGCTTTTATAGTATCGGTTGCTGTGGGAATGGGGCCGGTTCCTTTTGTAATTATTTCATATTGCAAACCATCAGGTAGTGTAATTACACCGGGACGTTTTTTATTTTCTTCTAAAAATTTTGCGCTCTTTTCTTTTTCAGCATTTATTTTTTTCAACATAAATTCTTGTAGTTTAGTTTGAATAGTCATATCGCATGTTTGTGGTGAAATAAGAAGTGTTTTATTATTATACACATCATCGTAAGCTTTTTTTATCATTGCAGAATTTATTTTTTCTGCGCCCTGCATTTTATAATATTCTGCAGTTTGCACGCCCATTGCATAGCTGAGGCTATCAAGGGAACTCAGCGCTGTTTTTGGCGAAGTTTTTTTTACTAATGGTTTTGTTGGCGGTTTTTTTATTTGTGCAAAAGAAACTGAAATCAGCATGGATAAAATAAAAAATATTTTTTTCATTTGAATTATAATTATGGTTTGAAAGTTGATAAAAGTTTAGAAGTTTAGTTTTTAGATTCAATCTTCTCTGAAATCTTTTCCTGTAAGATGAATGAACACATCTTCGAGATTGGCTTGCTTGGTAACTTTTGGCCTTTCAAAACCGGAAGCAACCAAATCATCAATTAATTTATCGGGCGATTGAAGCGCAATTATTTTTCCTTCATCCATGATGGCAACGCGATCGCAAAGCTGCTCTGCTTCATCCATATAATGCGTGGTAATAATTACCGTTGTTCCATTGCTTCTTATTTTTTTTATTAATTCCCACAAATTGCGGCGTGCTTGCGGATCCAAGCCTGTTGTGGGTTCGTCTAAAAAAATAATTTTTGGTTGATTAATTAAAGTAGTTGCAATGGAAAAGCGTTGCTTCTGTCCGCCGCTCATTTCTTTATATTTATTTTTCGCTTTGTCTTTCAGGTTTACCATTTCAAGCAATTCCGTCGAATTGGTTTTTGTATTATACAATCCGCAAAACAAATCAATCAATTCAAGAAGATTTAATCCGGGATAGAAACCGGATGTTTGCAATTGCACGCCGATTATTTTTTTTATTTTATCAGGAGATTTATCTAAGTCTAATTCATCAACAAAAATTTTTCCTGAAGTTTTATCGCGAAGTGTTTCTATAATTTCAAGCGTGGTTGATTTTCCAGCGCCATTTGGTCCAAGCAAGCCAAATATCTCACCATCATATACATCAAAAGAAATACCTTTTACAGCTTCAAACTTTCCATAATTTTTTACCAGGTTTTTTACTGAAATTATTGTTTTCATTTTTAATTATGAGTCTTTAATTCATCAATTGTTGAATTGTTGTATTGTTGAATTGTTTTATTGTTTTATTGCTTTTTGTCAATTGCCAATTGCCTATTGTTAATGCTCATTCTCATTCGCAAGACAATCTTCTAACTCTGCCATCATCGTGGCGCTACCAATAAAGAGTGGTGTTCGCTCATGCAATTCTGTTGGTTGTTTTTCTAATATTCTTTGTTTGCCATCTGTCGCCTTTCCGCCCGCCACTTCTACAATATATGCCAATGGATTGCATTCGTACAACAATCTTAATTTTCCTTTTGGCTTGGCGTCAGTTGCAGGATACATAAAAATTCCGCCCTTTATTAAATTGCGATGCACATCCGAAACCATACTGCCAATATACCGCTGCGTATAGGGGCCACCGTTAGTTTTATTTTTTTTCTGGCAAATATCAATATATTTTTTAACTGCATCAGTATATTGAAAAAAGTTACCATGATTTACAGAATACATTTTTCCATTTTGCGGGCAACGAATATCAGGATGGCTTAAACAAAATTCACCAATTGAAGGATCTAAGGTAAAACCATTCACGCCTCTTTTAGTTGCATAAACAAGTATTGTGGAAGAACCGTAAATAATATACCCGGCAGCTACCTGCCTCATTCCGGGTTGTAAAAAATCTTTAATAGTTAATGATGTTCCCGTTTCGGTTACGCGCCGATACACGCTGAAAATAGTTCCGATAGAAACATTCACATCAATATTGGCGCTGCCATCCAGCGGGTCGAACATGCAAATGTATTTGGAACTTTTGCTGATGTCGTTATCAAAAATTACTACATCATCCAGTTCTTCACTTGCAATGCCTGCGCAACTGATGCCGTGCTGCAGCACACCAATGAGTTGATCGTTTGCAAATGCATCTAATTTTTTTACTTCTTCTCCCTGCACATTCACATCGCCGGTGTCGCCTAAAATATCAACCAATCCTGCTTTATTTACTTCTACATTTACACGCTTGGCAGCAAGTCCCACATCTCTTAAAAGCCCCGCCAGCTCGCCGGTTGCCTGTGGAAAAGCACGCATTTCTCTTAATGTAAATTCATCTAACGTGAATACTTTTCGGTTAACCATAATCCGCAGAATATTTTTATTTTTTTTAAAAAAAAGAAAACAAAAATAGATTAATTGCTTTTTTTTTGCGCAAGTTGCAATTAAATGTGAATATAGTATACAGTTTTTTCGACTAGCGTTTGATGTCATAACAACTTATTAACACCGACTTTCTTAACCGAATAAATAAACCCTAAATTTGTCTAAAGACTTTGATAAAACATGGAAATACGAACCAATTTATTTTTAGGCGACTGCAAACAAGAACTTAAAAAACTCGCAGATAATTCTGTTGACTTAATCATCACTTCACCACCTTATGCCGACCAACGGAAAGAAACTTACGGCGGCATTCATCATAACAAATATGTTGAATGGTTTTTACCAATCACTAAAGAATTACTTCGGGTTTTAAAACCAACCGGAACTTTCATTTTAAACATAAAAGAAAAAGTTGTTGATGGCGAACGAAGCATTTATGTAATAGAATTAATTCTTGAAATGCGCAAACAAGGATGGTTATGGACAGAAGAATTTATTTGGCACAAAAAGAATTGTTATCCAGGTAAATGGTCAAACCGTTTTCGAGATGCCTGGGAAAGATTGCTTCAATTCAATAAGCAAAAAAAGTTTCACATGTACCAGGAAGAAGTAATGGTGCCTATGGGTAACTGGGCAAAATCAAGATTAAAAAAACTTTCAGAAACAGATAAAATAAGAGATACTTCAAAAGTTGGAAGTGGGTTTGGTAAAAATATTTCTAACTGGCTAATAAGAGATAAAGCATACCCAACAAATGTTCTTCATTTGGCAACCGAATGCAGCAACAAAAATCACAGTGCTACGTTTCCCGAAGAATTGCCGGAATGGTTTATAAAATTATTTACAAAAGAAAATGATGTTGTGCTTGACCCGTTTATGGGTTCAGGAACAACTGTTTTAGTTGCAAACAAGATGAAAAGACATTCAATAGGAATGGACATTGTTCTTGAATATTATGAAATGGTTAAAGAACAAGTTGAACCATTAAAATTATTTTTGTTAGAGCCAGAAGTAAAATATGAAACAACTAAATCTAAAAGAAATTACGCAGTACGTTGAAGAAAACATTGGCATTTTTCATCAAAAAAGAATTGCAGGACTAAATGCTTTAAAACTCAAGAAAGTTCTTGGCAAGAAAAATCCTTATTTGTATAAAGCAAAATATATTCTTACAGCTCAAGACATCATTAAAAGCTTAACTGACGCTTTTATTTCATCACAAGAAGAAACAATATTTGGAGATTGGATGGAAGGGCTTGCAATCTTTATTAATCAAAAAGTTTATCAGGGGCGAAAATCAGGAATGCAGGAATTGATTTAGAATTTGATAAAGATAGTATTCGTTATATCATTACAATTAAATCAGGTCCAAATTGGGGAAATAGCAGACAAGTTACTGGTTTAATTTCAGATTTTAAAACTGCAAAGAAAACTTTACGAACAAGCAATTCAAAGCTAAACGTTGTTGCTGTAAATGGTTGTTGTTATGGAAGAGATAACAATCAGGATAGAGGAGATTACTTTAAATATTGCGGACAAAAATTTTGGGAGTTTATATCTGGTGATGCTGAATTATATACAAAAATTATTGAGCCTCTTGGGCATCAGGCAAAAGAAAGAAACGATGATTTTATGCAATCTTACGCTCAAATGATAAATAAGTTTACCAAAGAATTTGCAGATACATTTTGTTTAGAAAATGGCTCAATAGATTGGAATAAATTAGTTCGTTTCAATTCTTCAACTATTCCTCTGACAAAATAAAATGAGTTTCACAAAAGAAAGTATGTGATCCAAAACTGCCTTTTTCATTAAGGGTTGCATTTCTTATAAATAATTTTACTTTGCTTCGCAAAAAAAAATTTCATGAAGGTTTTTAAATTTGGCGGCGCAAGCATTAATAGTTTTGAACGTGTGCAAAATCTTGCAACAATCTTAAAAGAATATCCAAATGAAAAAATATTGATTGTAATTTCTGCAATGGGAAAAATGACCAATGCACTGGAAAAAGTTGCTGAAGCTTTTTATGCAGGAAGAAAAGAAGATGCCTTACTGCTTTTTGAAAAAATAAAACAAAATCATTTAGCCTTATTAAAATATGCAGTTACCCAACAATGGGAAGCAGCCACCAATCAGCTTCTTAATGTATTTACTGAAGTGGAATGGTTGCTGCATGATAAACCTGTGAAGGACTATAATTATTATTACGACCAGATCGTTTGCGCCGGCGAACTTTTATCAAGCGCTATTGTAAGTTTTTTTTTTAATGAAGAAAAAATTATAAATAAATGGATTGATGTGAGGGATTTGCTTCGCACCGATGATACTTTCAGAGATGCAATAATTGACTGGACAGTAACTGAAAAAAATATAAATGAAAAAATTCTTCCGATTTTTAATGAAACCAATTTAATAATTACACAAGGTTTTATTGGCAGCACCGATGCAAATGAAAGCACAACGCTCGGCAGAGAAGGCAGCGATTATACAGCAGCCGTTTTTGCCAATATTTTAAATGCAGAAAGTGTAACGATATGGAAAGATGTTGCCGGCGTAATGAATGCTGATCCCAAAGATTTTACTGACGCGGTAAATATACACGAACTAAGTTATAAAGAAGTAATTGAAATGGCTTATTACGGCGCACAGGTAATTCATCCCAAAACCATAAAGCCATTACAAAATAAAAATATTCCTTTGTATGTGAAAAGCTTCCTCGAAAAGCGTTTACCCGTTACCGTTATAACAAAAAAAAATCCTCACCACTTGCCGTCAATTATTGTGTACAAGCGCAACCAGGTATTGATGACATTTCAATCGAAAGATTTTTCTTTTGTGGAGGGCGAGCCAATAAATACTTTGTATGAAATTTTAGATGCAATAAAAATAAAACCAAACCTCACACAAAATGCAGCCATTAGTTTATATGTATGTTTGGATGATGTTGCAGAAAAAACGGAACAGATTGCTTTAAAGACCTCTGAAATTTTTGAAGTGCAATTGCAGAAAAATTTAACCCTGCTTACCATCAGGCATTATAATGATGAAAGTATTAATAAGCTTACAGAAAATAAAACAATTGTTTTACAACAAAAAACTATGGATACGATACAAATATTAATGAAAGAAATTAATCAATAACATAATCGCCCTTGCGATCTATAAGTACAACTGGCAACTGGTGCGTTTCTTCAAATTTATCATAAGCATCTTTTAATTCCATTGCAAATTTTTGTAAAGAAGGATTATTTCTTGCAGTCATTTTAAAATATTCCATTGATCTTCTTGAATTATATCTGAATGGGAATACATGCACCGGAATAAAATCTTCGCCATTGGCTTTGGCATAGCTGGCAATAATATAAATCTCTTCAATATCTTCATCAGTAACTGGGATGCAGCCCACAGACACACAGCTGCCATGAATATAAATTCCGTTGCCTGGCCGAAGCGAATCGCTTAAAATCCTGTCTGATGCATTTGGATAATTTAATCCTAATGCAAGATGATAAGCGCTGCGGGGATTAAATTCAGTGATATAATAAAACCCTTCAGGAACCTGGTAATCGCCCTGTAATCGTTTAGGACCCATCGTTCCACTTTGCATACAAACTTTATACATTTTAAAAAGTTTATATTTTTCCTTAGCCGTATTTTTCACCCATATTTCTAATTGTGCATCATATTTAAAACTGCGAATGAAAATATATTTTGCAGGCCATTGCAATCCTTTTGCTTTAAATTGTTTTTCCAGAGTATCTTCTTTGTTATTAAAAATACCTGCAAGCCGGTACGAAGTTTTTTCCTGCGCAACAAAAGAATTTTGCGCAAGCGAAATAAATGGCGAAAGAAAAATTATTAATGCAAATAAAAAAGAAAGAAATTTATTGATCATTTTTTTCAAAAGAAAATTTATTATGCAACGTAAAATTAAAAATTTTATTGAAGGAAAATAAAGATGAAGATTTCTTAACTAATAATTATTCATCAGTAAAAAAATAATTACAACAAAATTTATAAACATACTATCTTCTCCCCGGCTCTACAAATTTCCCCTTTCCGCCTGTTCTCTTTCTATTGCTTCAAACAATGCTTTAAAATTTCCTTTGCCAAAACTTTTTGCTCCTTTTCTTTGGATGATCTCAAAAAACAGTGTGGGCCTGTCTTCTACTGGTTTACTAAATATTTGCAAAAGATATCCTTCATCATCTTTATCAATAAGAATTCCGAGTTCACTCAACGGTTTCAGGTCTTCATCAATATGGCCAACACGATCCAAAACGGTTGCATAATAACTCGCAGGAATTTTTAAAAATTCAACGCCTCGTTGTTGTAATTGAGTAACTGTATCAATAATATTATTCGTTGCAATGGCAATGTGCTGGCAACCTTCGCCATTATAAAATTCAAGATATTCTTCCACCTGGCTTTTCTTTTTTCCTTCGGCAGGTTCATTGATGGGAAACTTCACATAACCATTACCGTTGCTCATTACTTTACTCATCAATGCAGAATATTCGGTAGAAATATCTTTATCATCAAAGCTGAGAATATTTTTAAAACCCATTACATCTTCATAAAAATTTACCCACTTATTCATTTGGTTCCAACCAACATTTCCTACACAATGATCAACGTATAAAAGTCCCGTCTCCGGCGGGTTGTAAGCGCTTTCCCATTTACGATAACCCGGCATAAAAACGCCATTATAATTTTTTCTCTCAATAAAAAGATGAACCGTATCGCCATACGTATGAATACCGCTCATTATTACTTCACCATTCTCATCATTCAGTTTTGTTGGGTTCATATAACTTTTGCCGCCACGTTTTGTTGTTTCTTCCCATGCGCTTGTTGCATCATCAACTTTTAATGCCAATACTTTTACACCATCACCATGCTTATTAATATGGAGTGAAATTTCACTATCCTTATTTAATGGAGTGGTTAATATAAATGTGAGCTTGTTTTGTCTTATTACATAACTTGCTTTTTCTTTCACACCCGTTTCCGGGCCTGCATAAGCGAGCGATTGAAAACCGAAAGCGGTTTTATAATAAT
>JAICZH010000149.1 GCA_025933775.1 Chitinophagaceae bacterium | reverse complement strand
GAAAAATCCGCTCATAGGCCAGCCTGCATCAAATTTTAAAAAATAACCCAATAACGTGCTTCTGGCTCCAAAGCCATATCCACCAAGGAATGGGCCTACACCCGGAGCTTTTATTTTTACGGTAAGGCTTGGGTCGGTTCCTACATAAGTTATATCGGGTCGGGATAAATTATTATAAGCGCCATTCCATGCAGAGCCTAAATCAATAAACTGTGTCAATTGAAAATTTCTTACAAATGCATTGTTGATAGGCTTACTGAAAAAAGTGGTAAACACCGGCAACCTGAATTCACTATTGATGATAAGATTATTATTTCCATTGGCAGCGTTTTGTATAAAGCCTCTTAAGTTTACAGCAAGAGATTGAAAGGCATAATTTGCATCGGCCGCGGGTTTATTAGCAGGATTAAAATAACGATATGTTCCGTTGGACTTTACATTGTTGCCAAACATAAACCAGTTGTCAATTCCGCCGAGATAATAAACTAATTTTTGATTGCCCCAGCTAAAATCTCCTGCCACTCTTCCTGCCCAAATAAAATTGCGGTAAATAGGATAATAACCTCTTGCATCAAAACCAAAATTAAAAGTGTTGCGACCCTCGCCCACCGCTACTTTGCTTATTTGTGAATTGTAATCTATATAAGCTTTGTATCGTATGCCATCCCAAATATTTTGCGCAGGATTTAGTGTATTATCATATACATATTCTAAATGAAGCAGCCCATATGTTTTGGAAGAACCCGGAGTATTTAAAGAAATATTATCAAAGGTGCTCACCACTTCGCGGTCTTTTCTAACGCCCACGCTTAGACGCAGACTTCTGGTAACATCAAAAGGATAACTGATGCCTGCCTGGTAAAGGTTTGAAAAAATTTTTCCGGGATAAATAGTTCCGGAAGAATCAAGCCCGAAATTAAGCGCCTGCACGGTTCTGTAATAAGTAAGTCCCCAATCAAATCTTTTGCGAAGATTATTGAATTGGAGCAGCCAGTCATTATCTTTTAAATTGGTAGAAAGCCTGTAGCCGCCGGATATTTTTATATCTTCCATAATGTCGGCAATGCCCATTCGCAAAGTCCCGTCCAGCCCGCTGTTGGAAGTAAGCGTTACCGGTCCTGCGCCGCCCTGAAATATTTGATACCGCGTTCCTAATACGTCATTATTAAACCCTGCAACTATATAATCTGTTGCAAATTTTAATGGTTTGTATGGATATAACTTTGCCCTTGATAACACCGATGGCTCGCCGGGAACTTCGCCATTATAATATTTTCCTAAAGAAGAGCTGTCTCTTTTTTCATTTTTAAATTCATTTTGAAAAAGATCCTGTTTTTGTGATGTGTCTGGCGTAATGGCTTGTTCTCCTTTTGAAATTTTTTCCATTTCCATCAGGTGTTTCATATAAGCGGTAGGCGTAGCGCTTACATTTCTTCTTTGCAAAGCATTTTCATCAATTTTTAATTTATATAAAATTTTATCATCGCTTTGCCGGGTTACTTCGCTTACCTGGTGATTTTCGCCCGCTTCTCTTGTTTCAAGAAGACTGCTTTCATAATTGGTTAATGGAAATACATAAGCTGAGTCTTTGGAAACAGCAACGATGGCAACAGAATCTATATCTTTTTTATTATATACTTTTAATATAGAATCTACTTCCAATGCAGAGGGATTGCGAAGAATATCATCACCAATTAAAACCAACGTATCCAATCCTTCTTTTTCGGTAGAGAATAAACCGGCATACCTGTTTCCGACGCCATTTTGATCGCTCACGAATGTAAAATGAACATTGCTGTATTGAGTAGGATGACGGGCATCGCCAAATTTTAAATTAGTAAGCTGGGTTATTTGATTTAATTCAGGCCGATTGGTTGCAAAATCTGTAATTAAAAAAATATTGAAACGATTGCTGAGTAAAGAAGTATCGGAACCTTTTACATTTGCAGAAGGACGATTGCTTGAAAAAATAATTCCTGTTTTATTGGGAAAGGAAACGAATGACGGATCGAGATCATCATACACATCGTTGGTTATTTGCCGTACTTTATCATTTTCTATATCGTAAGTATAAATATCAGAATGGCCATTTTTTACTGCGCTGAAAAGTAACGATTGCCCATTAATCATATAGGTCATATCCTGCACCTGGTCGAAACGATCAGTAAGATCTCTCTTATATGGTTTTACTTTTGTAATAACATCGTACACAAATAATTTTACGCGGCCTTCTTCTTCATATACTACGGCAAGCCTTGTGCCTTTTGGATCCCACGCCATGATAGGATAGTTGGGATTTATTTCATCAATCTTACTTTTTGCGCCAAACTTCAACAAAGTTTTATTTTCATCATCTTCATTAAGCAACAAACGGTATTGTCCTTTTTTATATTGAACTACGGCAAAAGAATTATTTCGCTTGTTAGGATTTACATTAAAATGAAAATAATCTAATCTTTTTCCAATGGTATAATCAGTAACCTCGCTTCCTTTCGGATAATTTTTTCGGCGGCGTATATCATTATCATATTTATCTTCTTCATACGTCATAAAATCGGCAAGCACTTCTTTGAACCTTCTTTTTTTGGTAACCTGTTGCGATGCACGGTTAAGGCTTTTATAAACACGGGCGAGATATAATAAATACGAAGTGTTTTCTCTTTTATATTTTTCTTCGATGTAATGCCAGAAGGCATGGCCGGCGAGTAATGGTTTATCAAAAGCAAACTGGTAAAAATTTTTATAATCGCCGCTGAGGATTTCACTTTTTAATTCGTCGTCAAGTTTGGTGCTCCAGTTTTCGCCGGCATAAGCAATATATCCATCAATAAGCCATTGCGGCAAATCGAGCAAAGCTGCATTGCCGGCCACTTCGCCAAGGTCTTCACCAAATAAAATATTTTGTGTAAGCACTTTTGCAATTCCTTCCCGAATTTGACGGCGCAGATCTGCATGATTGCTGTTGTAATAAACAATCATTTTATTATTCACCAGTTTGGTAGTGCCGCCGATGCTCTGCCAATCAATACCAATGCCGATGTTGCTTTGTTTTAAATCGCCGAATGAATTATAAACAATAATATTTACCCTGCGTTGCAAACTGTATTCTACAAATTTTTCCAAAGAAGGCAATTCTTCTTCTGCTACCTGCGCCACATACTTTGCCAGCTCTTGCCCGTGCTGATTAAAATATGTATTAAAATTTTTAGTTTGATAATATTGCCATTTGAATTTTTTATACTGAACCCTGTTTTTACCATATTCAACGCTGCTTACCTGTGCGCTCACTATTGCACACAAAAAGAAAGAAATGGATAGAAACAGAAATATTTTTTTGTAAGTATGAATCTTGTGAACTTGCATGGATTGTACGAAATTAAATTGCCCTAAAATTAAACGTTTCGCAGTAATCAGTAAAATGAAATTAACTCAATTTTATTTACACTATGTTTCAAATCAAAGTTTTAACTTTTAATGCTGTTCAGGAAAACACTTATATTCTTTATAACGAACAGAAAGAATGCATCATCATTGATCCGGGTTGTTACACCGATGATGAACGACAACAATTACAATCGTTTATTGATGATAATAAGTTGCTTCCGCAAATGTTGTTGAATACGCATTGTCATCTCGATCATGTTTTTGGTAACAAATATATTGCCGAAGCGTATAAGCTCACGCTTCAGATTCATAAAAATGAAGAACAAGTTTTTCAAATGGCGCCCGCATCTGGCTTGATGTTTAATTTTCCTTTTGATAATTACCAGGGCGAATTAATTTTTATAAAAGAAGGCGATATTATTTCACTCGGAGAAGATTCGTTGAAAGTAATTGAAGCGCCGGGACATTCGCCGGGAAGCATTTGTTTTTATTGTGAGAGACAAAAATTTATTATTGGCGGCGATGTATTGTTTTATCAAAGCATTGGCCGCACCGACTTGCCGGGAGGCAGCCATGAAAGCCTTTTAAAAAATATAAAAGAAAAACTTTTTACATTGCCGCAAGATGTAAAAGTATATCCGGGACATGGGCATGCCACCACTATCGGCGATGAAATAAAATGGAATCCGTATTTGAAAT
>JAICZH010000091.1 GCA_025933775.1 Chitinophagaceae bacterium | reverse complement strand
TATATCAAGTCCTCCAAAACTGCTCACCCAAAGTTTTCCGTTTTCTTCAGTAAAACCTTCTATAAAATTATCACTGAAACCATTTTGCTTGTTTAATGGTGTGGCTGTTTTTTTATCTTCATTCAAAATAATAATTCCTTCTGTACTGGTGCCTACCCAAATATTAGACGCTGCATCTTCAAAAAGTGTTGAAATTGTTTTTTTACCAACAGGATAAACGACTTTCGCATTTTGATCAATGATACTAACTGGCGTGCCAAATGCCGCTACCCAAACTCTCTGCTGATTGTCCTGCAATAAATTGAAAATAAAATTTGGCGGTATTCCTTCGTTTACTGTAAATGTTTTCATCATTCCTTTATCAGGATTAAGAATTTGTAGTCCGCGGTCTGTTCCTATCCAAATCATGCCACGGTTATCGTACAACAAACAATTAGTAATTGCATTGTCTATACTTTGTAATTTGCCATAATTTATGATGGAATCCTTTGCTGTATTTACTTCTGCAATTCCGCCATTTTTGTATGCAACCCAAACGCGGCCTTTTTTATCTCCTGTGATGGCCATTAAAGAATCGCTTCCATTTTCATTTGTTTTCTTTAAATATTTGATGGTGCCTTTTTCAGGGTTAATAATATCGGCGCCATCATCAGTAGTAAGCCAGATATTTTTTTGGCCATCTTCAAATACACCCCAGGCATCAGTGCCGGAAATTCCTGTACTATTGTCAAGATGTTTAAAAGTTTCAGTGTTTGGATCTATCACATCAGCATAGTTATTTGCTGTTTGGCAAATCCAGATGTTTCCTTTATCATCCAATATCAATCTTGGAATTTGATGAAATTTGAAATTGATAGCGCTGCTTAAACTTACTTTGCCAGCTTTGGTATCTATCATGCCTATACCATTAACTCCTCTGTACCAAATTCTTCCATTATTATCTTCAAGTAAACATGCTGCGCCATTTATTGGATACGTTTGCATATACTCGCCATCATACTTATAAAGGCCGGTTGGTGTACCAATCCACATAAAACCGTTTTTATCTTTTAGAAAACAAAGTATAGGATTGTCCCGTATTCCCTGGTTTCCTCCAATATCAGAAATGGAAAGTGGCGTACCACTTTTTGGTGAAGGTGGTGGAACTTTGGTAACAACCGGCGGACCCATCAACGATGTTTTGAAGTGTAAAGGTTTAGAAGGTATTTTATCTAAATTAAAAGGTGAAGAAGGCAAAGCATTAAAATCAAAATAAACTTTCTCTGGCGCACTGGCAAAGGATTTGAAGCCCGAAGCATCATAAGGCGTATGAGGCAATGCATCAATATCTAATTTTTTTATCGTAGGTTTTATGCCACCAGTTTTTACCGTTACCCAGTTTAATTTTTTGGGAGCAGACAATTGCAATGGCTGGCTCACAGGCTGTGGCCAAACGCTGTCATTTACCGGAAAAGGTATTTCGGTCGAATGATTGTTACAGGATGAAAAAATAATTAATAAAATAACAATTGCTGGTAGTTGGCAGCAGAAGGCTTTAGTTTTATTCATTTAGTTTATGATAGACAGTTTAAAGATAATGAAATAATGAATGTTGCAACTTCTTCCAAGTTTTGTTTCCATTTTTATTTCGATATCATGCGCTTGTATGAACCATAATTTATAAGATTAGGATGATTTATGATTCTAATTTTTTTTTATTAAAATCCTATAATCCCATCAATGCTGGATCACACAACAGGTAATTGAATAATAAACTCACTTCCTTCGCCTTCTTTTGTTTCTACTTTCAAATCTCCTCCATGCGCTTTAATAATATCGTAGCTCAAACTTAAACCCAGTCCGGTTCCTTGGCCTGTTGGCTTTGTTGTAAAAAAGGGTTGAAATATTTTATCCAGCACTTTTTGTGGAATGCCATTTCCATTATCTTTTACTTTTATTTCAATTGTATCACTTATTTTTTTAGTGCTCACTGTAACGGTTGGTTCATAATTACCATTCAATAATTTCTTCTTTTCTGTTACTGCATAAAACGCATTTGTAATAAGATTTAAAATTACTCTTCCAATATCTTGTGAAATGATATTTATTTTTCCTTTTCCTGATTCATCAGCAGATAATTTTTTATCAAAATCTGTTTTCATAACCGCATTAAAAGTTTTGTCTTTTGCCCTTAATCCGTGATAAGCCAATCGTAAATATTCATCTGCTAATGCATTAATGTCGGTTGGTTCTTTTTGCCCGGTGCTTTTGCGGCTGTGTTGCAACATTCCTTTTACAATAGCATCGGCGCGCTTTCCGTGAAAATTTATTTTTTCCTGATTGGCTTTTATATCATTTGCAATAATTATTGCCTCTTGCATATTGCCATTTGTCAGTTCATTTTTCATTTCTTCAATCAATTCATTATTTACTTCCGAAAAATTATTTACAAAGTTTAAAGGATTTTGTATTTCGTGGGCAATGCCCGCAGTAAGCTCGCCCAGCGAAGCCATTTTTTCTGACTGGATAAGCTGCGCCTGTGTGGATTTTAATTCGCTTAATGTATTTTCTACTTGTTCTTTTTGTTGACGCAATTCAGCCGTTCTTTCAGAAACTATTTTTTCAAGTTCATCTTTTTGCGCTGCAATAAATTTTTTCTGTTCTTCCTGCTGTTTGGTTTTTTCATGTTCCATCCTAAGAACGCGCTGTTGTTTTCGCGATGAAACAACCATGGCTATCATCCACACGATTGCAAATATGGATGCAATATCAAAGTAATCGTTTATTGATTTATATTTATCAAAAGTGATTGATTTAAATAAATCGGTAACCAAAGAGATGAGGGCAAAAGGCAACACTGCATACATTAAAGTGCGTGTGGCATTAAATTCTTTTTTTAATAACGCAAAAACGATCATCCCAAGCAACAGCCCATGCCAAATCCACTTTGATACAACTTCAATGTGAAGTATCACATCGGCAATAAAAAATATAACAATGGCATACAATAAAATATTTATTGTTTGATCCCACGTATGATCAGGGCTGGTATTGTTCAAAATTTTTCGAACGTTCCTTAAAAGAAAAAATGCAATAAAAGGTTCGGCCAACATAAAATTTATTTACATCATATTTGCGGTACAATAATAAGAATATAAATTATCTGAATCACGGATTTTTTGTTTGTCTGAATCAAGGATTAGCGCTGATGGATAGGTTACAAAGATTTTATTGTAAAAAATTCTTTAAAATAATTGGATGATTTATCCAAATTTAATATTTAATTCGATGTTATTTCCGTACTCTTTTTTTTCGTGTACCCGTTACCGTTATATCAGGCAATAAACAAAAACCCCTGCAAAAAAATGCAAGGGCTTAAATTTTTATAAAAAATATTTTTAAGATTTTGAAGAGGTGATTGTTTTCTTTGCCTTCTTCATTTTTTTAGTTGTGGTGGTGGATACCTGGTCGGTTTTCTTTGAAGCATCAGTGGCCATGGCTTTATCATAATCAGCAGGGGCAAGCACTTCGCCGGTAAGCTTTACAAACTTTACATCATCGGCGCCTGCAAATTTTACAGTAAGTGTTTTATTAATAGCGCCAAGAGTTGCAGCATTGTAGGTAGCTTTTATAGTGCCTGTTTTGCCGGGAGCAATTGGCGCTTTTGTATAATCAGAAACTGTACAGCCACATGATGGGGTTGCCTGTTCAATTATTAAATCTTCTTTGCCAATATTGGTAACGGTAATGATGGCCGTTGGAGGCACATTTTGTTTTACTTTGCCAAAGTCATACGTTTCGGTACTCAGCTTGGCAATATCATCCGCCTTTTTTTGTGCAAATAAAGATGCAGAAGATAAAACGAGAATGGCTAATAATAATTTTTTCATGATGTTTTTTATTAATGTTTTTTATTCGTTTTTTAAAGAATTTACAGAAGTATTTACAGGAGCTGGCGTAACCGGGGTTTTCCAAACTTCTCCCTTAATCATAATTTGTTTTGTTTGATTGCCATTGTATGTAATGGTAACCGGTTTAGCAAATGGCCCTTCGTTTTGCGCATTATAACCAACCGTTATTTTTGAAGTAGCTCCCGGAGCAACAACATCTTTGTTCCAAACTGGCGTGGTACAACCGCAACTGGCCTGCACATTATCGAGCGACATGGGAACTGAGCCGGTATTAGTAAATTCAAATACATGCGTAACGGGCTTACCCTGCGGTATTTTACCAAAATTAAATTCAGTTTCTTTAAGGCTGATGGAAGCAGCTTTCGATGAATCTACTGTACTTTTTACAACCGAAGTTGTTGTGGTATTTTTATCTGTCATGCTTTTTGCATCACTCTTTTGCGCCACAGCGGTAAAAGTAAATGCCAATGCAAAAAGAAAAGTAAATATATTTTTCATATCTTGTTTTGTGCACTCAAAGATAATAAAACGCATGAGAAGGTTGCAAATTGTGAATACGTTATTTCATTTTTAACATTCATCAATCATAATTAATATTTTTGCGCTTATGGACACAAATTTTACCACCAATGATGTCTTACTTCAAAACTTATCTTTTGATAAATTTAAAGAAGAAGTTTTAAAGGATTACCGTGTAGTTTGTGAAAGCCGCGAGGCCAGTGTATTAGGGAGGAAGGAAGTGCTTACGGGCAAAGCAAAGTTTGGAATTTTCGGCGGCGGAAAAGAAGTGGCGCAGGTGGCTATGGCAAAGTTTTTTTTACCGGGAGATTTTCGCGCGGGTTATTATCGCGATCAAACATTTATGTTTGCCAGCGGCCTTGCTACTATTGAACAATTTTTTTCGCAGTTATATGCTGATGCTGATATAAACAATGATCCTTTTAGCGCAGGAAGACAAATGAATTCGCATTTTGCAACAAGGCTTGTTGATGAAGATGGAGACTGGCTACCACTCTCACAATTAAAAAATGTATCTGCAGATATTGCTCCTACTGCAGGGCAGATGCCGCGTGCGCTGGGGCTTGCATTGGCATCGAAACTTTTCAGGCAAGACAAGGATTTTAATGCAATGAAAAATCTAAGTGATGATGGTAATGAAATCTGTTTTTGTACCATTGGAGAAGCTTCCACTTCTGAAGGACATTTTTGGGAAGTGATAAATGCATCTGGAGTAATGCAGATACCCCTTGCTGTGTTTGTATGGGATGATGGTTATGGCATTTCAGTTCCAAAAGAATATCAAACAACAAAATCTTCCATTTCAAAAGCATTGAGCGGAATGCAAAAAGAAGATGGCAGTAATGGAATAAATATTTATAATTTAAAAGGATGGGATTATGCCGGTATGTGCGAAGTGCTCGAAACGGCAATACAAAATATTCGTAAAACACACACTCCTGCGCTGTTTCATGTAGAAGAGCTTACACAACCGCAAGGCCATTCCACTTCTGGCAGCCAGGAACGCTATAAAACTCCTGAAAGGCTTGCATGGGAAAATCAATGGGAATGCAGGAAACAAATGAGAGAATGGATTATTGAAAATGCACTTGCCGATGATAATGAATTGCGCGAAATTGAAATTAACGCCAAAAAATTTGTAAAGCAAAGCAGGCAAAATGCATGGGAAAAATATTTATCTCCCTTAAGAAAGCAGGTGAGCGAAGTAATTGAGTTACTTAAAAATGAAATAGGCCATCAGCAAAATAAAAATATTTTTCAAAAAATTATTGAGGAGCTAAGCGCCAATCAGGAACCTTTGCGCCGTGATGTAATGAAAGCTTTATCAACCATAATAAATATTTCTGATTCATTTACCATAAAAAAATATTATGATGATTTGGTAAAAAAAAATGCTGCACTCTATAATTCTAATCTGTATAACGAAGGCCCAAAATCGGCGCTTAAAGTAAATGCAGTAAATGCAAAATATAATGATGATGCGCCCATGGTGAATGGTTATGAAATATTGAATAAATATTTTGATGAGCTTTTCGCAAGCAATAAAAAATTAGTTGCTTTTGGCGAAGACCTTGGCCATATCGGAGACGTAAATCAGGGCTTCAGCGGCTTGCAGGAAAAATATGGAGAGAACAGAATTTTTGATACCGGCATTCGCGAGCTAAGCATCATCGGGCAAGGCATTGGCATTGCACTTCGTGGATTAAAACCCATTGCAGAAATACAATACCTCGATTATTTATTGTACGGGTTGCAGCCTTTGAGTGATGATGTATGCACCACGCATTTTCGTACCAAGGGCCAGCAAAGTGTTCCGCTTATTGTACGCACACGCGGCCATCGGCTGGAAGGCATCTGGCATAGCGGCTCTCCTATGGGAATGATTATAAATTCACTTCGCGGCATGTACGTATGCGTTCCACGTAATATGGTTCAGGCTGTTGGCATGTATAATACTTTATTGCAAAGCAATGATCCTGCATTGATGATTGAATGCCTGAATGGTTATCGCTTAAAAGAAAAATTACCTGCTAATTTAATCGAGTATGCGTTACCGTTAGGCGTACCCGAAATTATAAAAGAAGGCAATGATATTACTATGGTTTCTTATGGCGCTACTTTACGCATTGTGATGGAAGCAGCGCAAACATTGGATGAAATGCAAATAAGCTGCGAAGTAATAGATGTGCAAACTTTATTGCCTTTTGATATTAATCATGTTATTGTTGAGTCATTACAAAAAACAAACCGGATTATTTTTATTGATGAAGATGTGTCGGGCGGCGCTGCTGCTTATATGTTTAATAAAGTAATGGAAGAACAGAAAGGATATCGGTGGCTCGATGCTTCTCCTCGTACAATCACAGCAAAAGATCATCGTCCGTCTTATGGAAGCGATGGAGATTATTTTAGTAAACCTAATGCAGAAGATGTTGTGAATGTTGCTATGGAGATGATGAAGGAGTGAAAGCAATAGTTATTAATACAAATGATTTTAAAAAAAAGATAAATGAAATTAACACTTTACCACATAGATGCCTTTACTGATAAACTTTTTTCAGGTAATCCCGCTGCAGTAGTTCCTCTTGAAAAATGGATTGATGAAAAATTAATGCAACAGCTTGCTTTTGAAAATAATCTTTCAGAAACTGCATTTATTTGCCCGACAAAAAATGGGGCCGATTTTGAAATAAGATGGTTTACTCCTGAAATTGAAATTAATTTATGCGGACATGCTACGCTGGCTTCGGCTTTTGTAATTTTTAATTATTTAAATTTTAATAAGCCCGAAATAAATTTCAGCTCGCAAAGCGGAATTTTAAAAGTTACCAAAAAAGATGATCTTATTGAAATGGATTTTCCATCGTGGAAGCCGGATGAATTTAATGATCCTCCGGTAAATCTGAAAGATGCGCTTGGCGCAGCCGACATTAAAAGCCTTCATAAAAACAGAGACCTGATGGTGGAACTTGCGGATGAAGACGCCGTGCAAAATTGCAATCCTGATTTTTCATTAATAAAAAAATCGGGTTATAAAATTATTATAACAGCGCCCGGCAAAGAAGTGGATTTTGTATCCAGATTTTTTGCACCAACAGCAGGCATTAATGAAGACCCGGTTACAGGCTCTGCACATTCGCAATTAATTCCTTTTTGGAGCAATAGATTAAATAAAAATAAAATGACGGCATTGCAATTATCGAAGCGTGGCGGCAAAATTTATTGTGAACAAAAAGGTGATCGAGTTATCATGGCGGGCAATTGTGTTTTTTATTTAAAAGGAGAATTTGAAATTGATGATAAATGATAAGTAAAGCAGAAAGACGATTTACAGAATATTGGCTGGAACAGAAGAGCGGTCCGCGATGGAAATATTATTTACAATTCACGATTGCATGGACGGTGGTATCGTTCCTCATTATTTTTTTTCTTGCCAAAGCATTTACCAATGCATGGGAAATGGGCGGTCCGAAAATAATATTTCTGTTCATTAGCGTTGCGGCTATTATTGGTTTTTTGTCAACACATCTCACTTATATTTTTAATGAAAAAAAGTATAAAAAAATAATTAAAAGGAATGAAGAAAAAAAATAAATTAAATCTTTTATGCAATATAACTGCGCATTTTTTTGTTTTGAAAATTTATCCGAGCCTAATAACGATCTCTTACTAATTATTACAACCTTATTACCTTATTAAAAAATGCTTCAAAAGAATAAGGTAATAAGGTCAATACATTTAAAATCATTTATTCTACGAAGGTTAATTCAAAAAGACTGTTAGCTCATAAAGAATTTCAATTGCATAAATGTGATTCACATTATTTTTTCACCATTATTTTTTTATTTATATCTGCAAAAATTTTTTCTGCATGTTCTCTTGAGTTTTCAATAAAAAGCCGGTGTGTATTCATTCCGCCGCAAATAACACCGGCGAGATAAATTCCATCTACATTGGTTTCATAATTTTCATCGCTGTAAGTTGGTTTGCAAATTTCATCTGGTGAAAGTTGAATTCCCAACTCTTTTAAAAAAGTAAGATTGGGTTGATAACCCGTCATGGAAAGCACCCAATCATTTTCAATTGTTACAATACCATCAGGCGTTTTTATATCCACTTCATGTTCTTTTATTTCATCAATCGTAGAATTAAAATATGCTTTTATAGAACCTTCTGTAATACGGTTTTCAATATCGGGCTTCACCCAATATTTTACACGATCACTTATTTTATTGCCGCGAATTACCATTGTTACTTCGGCTCCTTTGCGCCATGTTTCCAAAGCCGCATCCACAGCGGAGTTTGCCGCGCCTACAACCAACACTTTTTGAAATGCATAAAAATGCGGGTCTTTGTAATAATGTTTTACTTTATCCAATGCTTCGCCTTTTACATTTAATAAATAAGGAATATCATAAAAACCTGTTGCAATTATTATATAAGAAGAATGATATTCTGTTTTATTTGTTTTAATAAAAAACAAATCATTATTTTTTTTAACAGTGATAACTTTTTCAAATAAATGAATGTTGAGATGTGAAGATGTTGCCACTCTGCGATAATACTCCAAAGCCTCGTTACGAGTGGGTTTGGGGCTATTGCTTACAAAAGGTATTCCGCCGATTTCGAGCCGTTCGCTGGTGCTGAAAAAAGTCATGTTCATCGGGTAATTATATAATGAATTAACCAACGTTCCTTTTTCAAGTATGCAATACCGTAAGTTAAATTTTTGCGCCTGCAAGCCACATGCAAGGCCGATAGGACCGCCGCCAATAATAATTACATCGTACGATTCTTTTTTCATGTGGCGGCGAAGTTATTACAATTTACCAACGAGGGAAAGACCACCTATTTAAAGGAGAGAAATGGATGAACAGATGTGTAAATTTATTTTATTATTTCGTCTATGCGTTACCGTTAGTTTATTTATTTTAATCAAAAATAAATTATGGCTTCAAATCGGCAGCGGTAATATTCTTTGCAGGATTTTTTAGAAATTCATCTTTGCATTCTTTGGAACAAAAACCAATCACTTTATTTTTATAATGAACGGTATCTTCAAAACCGGCGGAGGCGGGCATTCCGCAGGACGGGTCTCTTTTGTTATCAACCATGTTGGCTGTAAATTTTACAGTATCTGCATGAGTGGCTGCTGCAGTTTCTATTTTATTTTTATTTGAACGATTGGAGCATGAGACAAGCATTCCAATAAATAAAGCCGTTATTAAGATTAATATATTCTTCATAATTCAAAAATAAGAAGTGCAAATTTATTGCTTTCTGTTTATTAATAAATGCCGTTGCAATTGTATAAGATGCTTTTCTTAGTTAAACTTTTCTGAAAGTCTCAATAAAATCATCATTATAAAAAATTTTATTTGTTTATATTTTTATGCAGAGTTTTGCAATCCATGATGCGCCTCTTATTTTTTTTTGTTATTCCTTTTTTTATTTCATGCTCGGTTTCAAAAAATTATGATCCCAATAAAAAATATTCTAAACAAGAGCTGCAGCAGGATTATACTTTGCTTCGTAAAATTTTAGAAAAAAAACATCCTTCTTTATATTGGTACACTTCCAAAGACAGCATGGACTATTTTTTTAATGAAGGATATAAAGCCATTAACGATTCTATGACCGAGTTGCAATTTGGCTGGAAAATTCTTGCGCCGCTTACCGCCACCATTCATTGCGGGCATACGAGCTTTGGCATGAGCAAAGGTTGGGACAAATTTATAAAACATAAAAGCATTCCTTCTTTTCCTTTGTTTCTTAAAGTATGGAACGATACGATGGTAGTAATATACAATCTCAATAAAGATTCGGTTATTAAAAAAGGAACTATTATCACTTCAATTAATGGAATAAAAAGCGCCGATATTATTAAAATCATGTTTTATTATATGGTGGAAGATGGTTATTCGGATAATGTGAATTATATCAGGCTCAGCACCAGTTTCCCTTATTTTCACAGAAATATTTTCGGGCTTTATAAAACCTACAATATTGGATATATTGACAGCAATGGTATTGAACAAAATACTAAGATTTCTTATTTTAATCCGCCTGCAGATTCTCTTGCCAAAAGAAAAAAAATTGAAAAGCAACTGAAGCAATTTTATAAAATTAACAGGCGTGAAGAAATTCGTTCCTTGCAATTTGATTCTGCTTATGCATTAATGACGATAAATAGTTTTTCAAAAGGGCATTTAAAAAAATTTTTCCGAAAATCTTTTCGCAAGCTTCATAAAAAAAATATTAAAAATCTGGTTATTGATTTGCGGGCAAACGGCGGCGGAGATATTAATAATTATGTATTGCTTACAAAATATTTAAAGGATACTTCATTTAAAGTTGCCGATACAGTTTATTCAAAAAGTAAAAACTTCAGGCCATTTACCAGCCATATTACTGCCGGTTTTTTTAATAATATTGCGCTTACTTTTTTAACGCATAAAGAAAAAGATGGCAATTATCATTTTGGTTTTTGGGAACGTCATTCATTTAGGCCTAAACAAAAAAACCATTATAACGGTAACGTGTATGCGCTGATTAACGGGCTTACTTTTTCTGCATCTTCACTTTTTTGCAATGCAATAAAAGGCCAGCAAAATATTACATTAGTAGGCGAAGAAACCGGCGGCGGCTGGTATGGAAATTCAGGAATTATAATTCCGAATATCAAGTTGGCCAACACAAGACTTCGGGTACGCCTGCCTTTTTTTCGCATTGTGCAATATCAGCATATTGCAATAAAAGGAACCGGCGTAATGCCGGAAGTGTATGTGCCTCCGGTTTATAAAGATGTAATAAATGGCATTGATACCAAAATGGAAAAAGTGAAAGAGTTAATCATTGCAAAATCTTTAGGAAAAATAAATTAGATGGATTGCAATTTATAATTTATTCATTTAAAAAAATTTTAACTATACAATTTAACAATAAAGCACAGAAACAATAGATGAATAAATTTACATTTGATTAAAATTATTCTATGAAAAAAATTATTACTTCATTTTGTTTGGCGCTTGCCTCTCTTTCATTATTTGCACAAAAAGATTCTTCCGTTAATTTAAACGGGATGTTTAAAAAAGCAAGTTCCTTATTTGGAAAATCGCATCAATCATCTTCCGGTTTATCAACTGACGAAATTGTTTCAGGATTAAAAGAAGCGCTATCACTTGGCGCTCAAAAAAGCGGTGACAGATTATCTGCAAAAGATGGCTTTTTTAAAGACGCCGCCGTAAAAATTTTATTGCCGCAGCAGGTGCGCAATGTAGAAAATAAATTGCGCATGATAGGTTTTGGAAAACTGGTTGATAATGCTGAATTAAGCATGAACCGCGCCGCAGAAGATGCATCCAAAGCAGCGGCTCCTATTTTTCTGGATGCTATAAAAAAGATGACGGTAACTGATGCATTAAACATTTTAAAAGGTAGCGACACCGCCGCCACAGCATATCTGAGACAAACCACTTCACCTGAATTAACTGCTGCATTTCGCCCCGTTATTGAAGCCTCTCTTAAAAAAACAGACGCCAACAAATATTGGAAAGATGTTTTTAGCGCTTATAATAATTTTACCAGTAAACCCGTAGATACTGATATTAATAGCTATGTAACCGGCAAAGCGCTCAATGGACTTTTTTATTATGTAGCGCAAGAAGAAACCAGCATCAGAAAAAATCCTGCTGAAAGAGT
>JAICZH010000015.1 GCA_025933775.1 Chitinophagaceae bacterium | reverse complement strand
GCTTCCTGTTTTTTCGAATTATTACAGGAAAAAGTAATGGCAGTTACCATTAACAGAAAAGAAATTTTTTTCATTAATTATTATTTTAAAAATTAAAAAAAAAGGGAGGACTGCAGGTGAGAGAAATAGTGATAGCAATTACTAAAATAAGTTTTATTCAGGATAAAGTGAAATGTTATTAACGAAAGTGCTTATTTCTCTTTTTCAATCCATTTTACTAAAATAATTGCGATGGCTTCGCGGCATCATGGGTTAAATAGTTACATTGTTGAATTGATAAATTGATTAATTGTTTTTATTGTTTTATTGTTGAAATGTTTTATTTAAAATTTAATAGTTACCATTTTCTGTATTCAATTATAAAATCAAAACCCTACTTCAAAATTCATACATAACTTTGTTTAACACATAATTTTTTTAAACCTTTCTTTTATTTATAAAAAAATAATGACCAAACTCTCCGTTAATATAAATAAAATTGCTACGCTGCGCAATTCACGCGGTGGCAATAATCCGGATGTAATAAAGGCTGCTATTGATCTCCAGAATTTTGGCGCAGATGGAATAACAGTTCATCCAAGGCCTGATGAAAGACATATTCGTTATGCAGATGTTTATGAACTCAAAAAGATTATCACGACCGAATTTAATATTGAAGGCAATCCCAAAGAACAAAAATTTGTTGATCTTGTGCTTGCCAATAAACCCGACCAGGTAACGCTCGTTCCCGATGCAGAAGGTCAACTTACTTCCGATCATGGATGGGATACAAAAAAAAATAAAGAGTATTTAATTGAAATAATTTCTGTTTTTAAAAAAGAAAATATTCGTGTATCCATATTCGTTGATCCCGATGTTGAAATGATTATCGGAGCAAAAGAAACCGGAACTGATCGCATTGAATTATACACGGAAGATTATGCGAAGCAATATGCAATAGGCAATCAGCAATTAGCAATACAACAATATGTTTTAGCTGCAAAAAAAGCAAACGAGCTGGGCTTAGGAATCAATGCCGGCCACGATCTTGATTTACATAATTTAAAATATTTTTCGCAAAATATTACTGGCCTGCTCGAAGTTTCCATTGGCCATGCACTAATCAGTGATGCATTATATTTTGGTTTGGAAAATGCAGTGCAAATGTATAAGAGACAATTGCAATGTGAAAATTGCTCAATTGACAAATAGCTGCGAATTTAAATATTGCTGAAAAAGCCCTCGCTCGAGGGGGTCTGGAAGGCCGTTTATTTGAAAATCTGATTCAATTTATTTTCCAGAACAGGTCCTCTTAAATTCTTTGCAATAATTTTTCCATCAGGATCAATTAAAAGATTTTGCGGTATTTGTGTAATGTGAAAAAGTGCAGCCACTTCATTATTCCACCCTTTCAGGTCGCTTACATGATTCCAATTTAATCCATCCATTTTAATTGCATCTATCCATGAAGGTTTTGCCTGATCGAGTGATACACTCAGAATGGTAAAATTTTTATCATGAAATTTATTATATGCTGCCACAACATTCGGATTTTCCATACGGCACGGCCTGCACCAGCTTGCCCAAAAATCAAGCAATACATATTTACCTCTGAAAGAAGAAATTTTTACCGGATTACCTGCAGTATCATTTTGCGAAAAATCTTTTACAACAGAACCGATCGGATTTATTTTCGATAGTTGTATTTGCTGATTGGCATATTGACCTAAAGCGCTCTGTTGAACGGGTGCATTCATCAGCTTATATAATTCTTCTGTCTTTGCGCCATCTTCACTTACCTGTATCAGTCGTATAATTGCCAGCGGCGCTACGTACGAGCCGGGATGTTTTTTTACAAAATCTGTACTTATTTTTTTTACAGCATTTGTTGCATCGGAATCATACACGGCATTATCTCCAAATATTTTTTCATAAGGCTTGAGTGCATTGGTATATTCCATGTACTGATCATGCGAAGGAGAACCTGTAATGGAAAGTTGATCCAATGCATTTTTATCGCCTTTTATTTTTATATTACTGTTATCCAAAAATATAGGAACCGCAGGCGGCTGATCATTAAAAATTAAAACTTTAAAATACGGCTGAGGCATTTCTCCTTTAATAACAAACTTTCCTTTTTCAATAGTTGTTTGTTTTTCAGGCTGCCCGGTTTGATCGTTTAAAAAAGAAACCGAAGTGCCATCTGCAAATCCAGTTACATTTCCCGTAATTGTAAAGCCTTTATCGGCGGGTATTTCAGCCTTCTTTTTTGTTTGTGAAAAACTTAAAAAAGGAATCGCCACAAAAAGTATACATATTTTTTTCATGATTTTTTATTGAGTAACAAATTTAATTTTTTTTGGTTAAACAAACTTTTATACAGACACATCAGGCTACAAAATTGAATTAAGAAATATTTTTGTATCCTCATCAATATTAACGCTTTTTTCTATGACTTTAATATATGCAGTGCCAATAATAGCGCCTGCTGTGTGTTTGCACGCTTCGGAAAATGTTTTATTATCTTTTATTCCAAACCCAACCAGCACTGGATTTTTAAGATTCATTTCTTCAAGCTTTTGAAAATATTTTTGTTGTTTATTTATATCTTTATTGATTCCGGTAATGGAAGAAGATGAAACTGCATAAATAAAACCTTTGCTAATTGCATCAATTTTCCTGATTCTTTTTTCACTTGTTTCAGGAGTTATTAAAAATGTAAAATCAAGATTATTTTTTTCAAAAAATTTTTTATACTCAGTTTCATATTCGTGCAAAGGAAGATCAGGCAAAATAATTCCATCCACACCTGCATCATGTGCATCGTTGCAAAATTTTTCTATGCCATATTGCAACACAGGATTTAAATATCCCATCAATATAACGGGGATGGTTATACGATTTTTTATTTGATGCAATTGTTCCAAAAGTTTTTTAATCGTGATCCCGTTATGCAATGCAACAGCATCGCTCTGTTGTATTACAGGCCCGTCGGCCAATGGATCGCTGTACGGCATGCCCACTTCTACCAAATCTGCTCCATGCTTTTGTAATGCTTCAAGAATTATGTGCGTATCATTCGGCAAGGGAAAGCCTGCAGTAAAATAAATGCTTACAATGTTTTTATTTTTTTCAGAAAATAATTTTTTTATCCTGTTCATCCATTCAATTTTTTGAAACCTATAAGGTTTTCAAAACCTTATAGGTTTTGTGCTAAAGCGAAATGTATTTCATATACGTATCCATATCTTTATCTCCTCTTCCACTCAGGTTTACAATTACAACATTATCTTTTTTAAATTTTATTTTATTTAAAACATAAAGTGCATGAGCCGATTCCAATGCAGGAATAATTCCTTCAAGCTTTGCCAATTCAAATGCAGATTGCAAAGCTTCTTCATCTGTTGCGTTCATAAATGTTGCGCGCTTGCTTGTAAATAAATGGGCATGCATCGGGCCGATGCCGGGATAATCAAGGCCGGCTGAAATGCTGTGTGGCTCTATAACCTGGCCATCTTCAGTTTGCATCACAAGGCTTTTACTTCCATGCAAAATTCCGTTGGTGCCCAATTGAGTGGTGGCAGCGCTCATGCCGCTGTCAATTCCTTTTCCGGCTGCTTCCACAGCAATAAGCTCAACAGATTTATGATTTAAGAAATGATAAAAAGCGCCCGCTGCATTGCTTCCTCCGCCAACACATGCAATCACAAAATCAGGAAATTGATTTCCTGTTTTTTCTTTTAATTGTTTTTTAATTTCTTTACTTATCACACTTTGAAAACGCGCAACCATATCAGGATATGGATGCGGGCCTACCACGCTTCCAATTATATAATGCGTATCATCGGGGTTATTAATCCAATCGCGGATAGCCTCATTGGTAGCGTCTTTCAGCGTTTTGCTTCCGCTTGTTGCCGGTATTACTTTTGCTCCCAGCATTTTCATTCTTGCTACATTAGGCGCTTGCCGTGCCATATCTTTTTCGCCCATATATACAATGCATTCAAGCCCTTTCAATGCGCAAACTGTTGCAGTAGCAACGCCATGCTGGCCTGCTCCTGTTTCTGCAATAATTCTTTTTTTACCGAGCAACTCCGCTAATAAAATTTGCCCGATAGTGTTATTAATTTTATGAGCGCCGGTGTGGCAAAGGTCTTCACGTTTTAAATAAATGTTTGTGTTATATTTTTCACTTAATCGCCTTGCAAAATATAATGGCGTTGGCCTGCCGGCATAATCTTTTAATAAAGCATTAAATTCTTTTTTAAAATTTTTTTTCTTAATAATTTTCAAATAATTTTTTTGGAGATGTTCAACATTTTTATGCAACATCTCCGGAATATATGCGCCACCAAACTCGCCGTAGTAGCCTTTTTTATCCACTTCAAAAATTTCTTTTGTTTTCATTATTTACTTTGATCAGTTATATTTTTTTTCTACTAATTCTTCTGCGATGTGTGTTACAGCTTTCATATCTTTTACGCCGGGCGAAACTTCCACCCTGCTGTTGATATCAATGCAATAGAAAAAAGGATGTTCAAATGTTTTGAGTTTTTCAATATCATTGTCGCCGATTCCGCCGCTTAAAAAAAATGGTTTATTGATTTTATTTTGCTGCAAAATTTTCCAATCAAATTTTTCTCCGGTTCCTCCATAAGCATTTTTACGATTGGTATCGAAAAGATAATAATCACAAAATTCTTCATAAGGTCTCAGCATCCAGTCAATATTTTGCTCATTGGTTTGTGTAATTCTAAAAGCTTTTGAAACGGTAACACGATCGCTGATGAGCTTACAAAATCCGGGCGTTTCATCACCATGCAATTGCACAACATCTAAATTAAATTTTTCAACCTGGCTCATAATAAAATCTTCCTTTGCATTTACAAACACGCCAACTTTTTGTAATGACAATTGCAATTGTTTTATATCTTCTGCTTTTAATTTTTCAATCATGCATCTTTCGGAGTATGGATAAAAGATAAGCCCGGCGTAGCTTACACCAACCTTGTCTAATTGTTTCAACTGCTTCAACTGCGTAATGCCACAAACTTTTAATTTCATTTTATTTTTTATTACACTAACTTTTATAAATATAATTTGGCACTGATTGCACGAATTAAATTATTTATTTAACTCTTCTACAAATTTTTGAAATGCAAGTCCGGGATTTTTCGCTTTCATAAATTTTTCACCAATTAAAAAACCTTTAAATCCATTTTGTTTTAAAAGTTTTATTGAATCAATATTATCAATTCCGCTTTCTGAAATTTTTATTTTATCTGCAGGAAATTTTTTGCTCAGCGCTAAAGAACGATTGATGTCAACAGTGAAACTTTTTAAATCACGATTGTTAACTCCCACCACATCTACATCATTACAAATATGCTCCAGCTCGGTTTCGTTATGAATCTCGAGCAATACATTCAAACCTATTTTTTTTGCAAAAGAAGATAAATCTTTTACTTCATCTTTAGTAAGGCACGCCGCAATCAACAAAATTACTTCGGCGCCATAAGCCTTCGATTCCATTAATTGGTATTCGTCAATAATAAAATCTTTTCTCAATAACGGAACTTCATTTATTGTTGCTTCCAACAAATCATTCAATGAACCGCCAAAAAATTTTTCATCAGTAAGAATAGAAATGGCGCTGGCTCCATATTTCGCATAAGCGGTTGTTACTTCAGCAACAGATGATGTATCGTTTATAATTCCTTTTGATGGCGATCTTCTTTTGAACTCAGCAATGATACCTGTTTTATCTTCTCTTAATAAATAATCTTTAAAAGATAACGTTTCATTTTTAAAAAATGGTCCTTTTCCCAATTCAGAAATACTTTTATTTTTTTTTCTTTCTGCCACTTCCATTTTCTTTTTTGCAATTATCGTATCAAGAATATTCATTGAAGATTTATTAATTTTTCAAATGACTGATAGGCTTTTCCACTCTCCAAACTTTCTACAGCTAACTCATAACAACGTTCGTAATCAGGGAAATTTCCGGTGGCAAACAGCGCCACTGCTGCATTTGCGATTACTACTGCATTTTGCGCCCAGCTTCCTTCGCCTTTTAAAATTTTCAAAAATATTTTCGCGGCTTCTTCTGTTGAGTTGCCGCCATGAATATCTTCTGGGCTTACCATTCTTTTTCCTAAATCTTCTGCAGCATAAATTTTTTCTCCATTATTGGTAATCACTTTTGCATCGCCGGTTAATGAAATTTCATCATAACCATCGAGGCTGTGAACGATTGTAAATTTTGCATTTGATTGCTGCAGCAGATAAGAATAAATGCGGGCCATCTCCAGATTATACACACCAATAACCTGCACTTCGGGCAGCGCTGGATTTACCATTGGCCCAAGCATATTAAAAAATGTACGTACACCTAAATTTTTTCTTACGGCGCCCACAACTTTTAATGCTGGATGAAATAAAGGTGCATGCATAAAACAAATATTTGCTTTATCAACTTCATTCAATAATTTTTTATTATCAGATGAAAATTTATAACCATGCATTTCCATTACATTGCTTGCTCCGCTTATTGATGAAGCGCCATAATTGCCATGCTTCGCAATCTTTTGCCCGGTTCCTGCAACAATAAAACAACTTAATGTAGAAATATTAAAAGTATTTTTTCCATCGCCGCCGGTGCCTACAATGTCCAGAACGCTGAATGGCTTTAGGTTTACAGGCACACACAATTCAATCAATGCATCGCGAAAGCCAAGTAACTCAGGAATGGTAATACTTCGCATAAGGTACACCGTTATGAAAGAAACAATCTCAGCTTCAGAATAAATTCCTTTGGAAATATTTACCAATATTTCCTTTGCTTTATCTCTTGATAAAGTTTTATGTTCAAATAAATATGTAAGAATTTCTCTCACTGTCAATTATTTTTTATTATTTCCCCATATTTAAAATCAGCCATAATACATATTTAATAAATGAATCCAAATATCTCCTCAAACATCCTATAAATCCCAGTTCAGACATCTAACCAGTTTTTAATCATTTGCTCGCCCATTGGCGTTAATACACTTTCAGGATGAAACTGTACACCCTGCACATCAAAAGTTTTATGACGCAAACCCATGATGTAACCATTTTCATCTTCGGCAGTTACTTCAAGTTCTTTCGGAAAATTTTTATCACTTACAATCCATGAATGATAACGGCCAACTTCCAGTTCATCACTCAATGAATTAAAAATATCATTTTTTGATTTTATTCTTTTTGGATTTACTTTAATTTTTGTAGCCACTCCATGATACACGGTGCTTAAATTAATAAGGCTTCCGCCAAATGCTTCGCCAATTGCCTGCTGCCCCAAACATACACCCAGTATGGATTTGGAAGATGCATATTTTTTTATAAGTGGCAATAGTAATCCTGATTCGAAAGGAAGACCGGGACCTGGTGATAAAATTATTTTATCGTATTCATTTATTTTTTCAAGAGAAATTTTATCATTTCGAAATACATCTACTTTATCATGAATTATTTTTTCTACCACATGCACCAGGTTGTAAGTGAAAGAATCATAATTATCAAAAATTAAAATTTTCATTTTCTAAATTTTTTCTGCTGAAGTAATTGCCAATGTAAGCGCATTCAATTTATTAGTTACTTCCTGCAACTCACTTGCTGGGTTAGATGCAAATACAATTCCTGCTCCGGCCTGGTAAATAAGATTGTTTTCTTTACTCAAAAAAGTTCGTATCATAATTGCATGGTTAATGCTCTCATTAAAACCAACGAAGCCAATACAACCTCCATAATATCCTCTCGGTTGTTTTTCAAATGCATCAATAAGCTGCATCGCTTTATACTTCGGCGCTCCGCTTAATGTGCCTGCAGGAAAAGTAGTTCCCAATAAATTAAATGGATTGGTATTTTCATCAACCTTACCTTTTACTTCGCTTACTAAATGAATTACGTGCGAAAAATATTGCACTTCACAAAAACGGGTAACTTTTACATCATGGCAAGAACGGCTCAAATCATTTCGTGCAAGATCAACCAACATCACATGTTCTGCATTTTCTTTTTTATCTTTTGCTAATTTTTCTGCAAGCTCTTCGTCAACTGCATCATTACCCGTGCGCCTGAAAGTGCCGGCAATAGGATGTACCACTGCAGTATGATTTTGCACAATCAACTGGCTTTCGGGACTGCTGCCAAACAAACGATAATCACCATAATCAAAATAAAAAAGATATGGGCTTGGGTTTATATTTCTTAGTGAGCGATACACATTAAATTCATCGCCGGAAAATTTTTGCATAAACTTACGACTCAATACCACCTGAAAAACATCGCCTCTTGCACAGGCATTAATTCCTTTTTTTACCATCTCGATGTAATCATCATTGGTTAACGGCGATGTTTCATTTTGCAAAGAAGAAAACGGATACGCAGGAACGTCTTTACTCTTTATAAGGCTCTCAATTATTTCTACATCACTTTCAATTCCATTTATATGATTTTCGCAAATAAATAATTCATCTTTAAAATGATTAATAACAATAACATATTGATAGAGGCGATAACGTATTAATGGAATCTGCGGTGTGAATTGGGATTTGTGAGATGTGAATTTTATATCTTCAAAAAACTGTATGGCATCATAAGTAGTATAGCCAAATAAGCCCTGGGCCTTGCCTACAGGAGGCTTGGCATTTTCAATTACATTAAAATGCTGCATAAATTTCCAAAGCTCATCGGTAACATTGGTATCTTTTGTAATTGCAATTTTTTCAATATTATGCGATGGAAGTTTGAATTCAATTTCATCGTAATTACTTATTTCAATTCCTGCAATGGCATTGATGCCAATGATAGAAAAACTATTTTCACCTACATGAAAGTCGGTGCTTTCGAGCAAAATAGTATCGCGAAAACGATCGCGCAGCCGCAGATAAATTCCAACGGGTGTATAAACATCCGCCAATAATTTTTTGTAAGTAGTTGTTAAATCTATTTTCTTCATAATAAAAAACCCGGCTATGTGCCGGGAAATAATTTATTTTATAAAAATACAAATAAAGCTTTACGGCACAATCAGGAGATTGAGTGCCACCAACTGTTATATGTATTATTAATTTTCATTTGAGCAGCAAAGATGTAATGAAAAAATTTAAATAACAAATTTTTATTTTACTTCTTCTGTAATTTATCGTCTGATGAAAAACAACAAGGCAACCTGGTTATACATTTTTAAATCTAATAACAAAATATTTCAATGAAGCGGATTTTATTATTTTCATTTTTATTATTTATGTTTTCGGTAAAAACAAAAGCGCAGAAGATTGACAATATGTATGTGCATTTATACACCGACAGTTTAAAAAAAGGGACGTACAATTATATAAATATTGATGGAAAGTTATCCAATGGCAGGTTCATTCCGTTGGACACTACTGATATAAATTTTACTTCTTCAGACGGAAAATTTTTTGGCAACAGCCTCTGGATTGATCCGGGTTTTAAAAAAGAAAAAGTAACCATAAAAGCTACGCTGAAAACAAATCCTTCTGTGTATAAAGAGTTTACTATGTACATCAAAAAAAAGCCTGATGAGAAATTAAAAACTTTGGAAGAGATTATGAATGAACCAAATTCAAATGAGCCGCGTAAAAGAAAAAATTAATTTTTTCGAAAACAAAAAATAAAATATTCTTCTAAAAAATATCCGGCGTTTTTATTGAAACTTTTTTGCGTCTTCTGTAAATTTTGCTAAACCAATATCGGTTAATGGATGTTTGGTTAATCCCAAAATTGCATCGAGCGGGCAGGTACACACATTCGCGCCTGCTTCCGCGCATTTGATAATATGCAATGAATTACGAATAGAAGCCGCTAAAATTTGCGAATTAATTTCTTGTATAGAAAAAATATGTGCAATCTGTTGAATAAGTTCGATGCCATCCCATCCGCTATCATCTATTCTGCCGATAAACGGTGAAACATAAGCTGCGCCTGCTTTTGCAGCAAGCATTGCCTGCCCGGCGCTAAAAATTAAAGTACAATTGGTACGAATTCCGTTATCGGTAAAATATTTAATTGCTTTCACTCCATCTGGTATCATGGGCACTTTTACCACAATATTTTTATGAAGCGCTGCAAGTTTTTTTCCCTGCTCAATTATTGTTTTAAAATCTACTACTGTTACTTCTGCGCTTACATCGCCATTGCCTACTATTTCGCAAATGGTTTTATAATGATTGTTTACGGCTTCTTGTCCTTTGATTCCTTCTTTGGCCATTAAAGTGGGATTGGTAGTAACGCCATCCAATATACCGAGGTCATGTGCTTCTTTTATCTGATTAAGATTGGCGGTATCAATAAAAAATTTCATGATTAATTTTTTTTAAATATTAAATTATTATGCAAAGATAAGGTTTCGTGTTGAGGACTATTTGTACAGAAAGTTTAGAAGTTTTAGAAGTTTAGATAGTTGCCGACTGTCAGGTTTGTGTATAAAAAAAGGCAAGTTACTTACATCGCACCGCTCAACCACATACCCTTGCTACCTTCCGATCCTGGGGGAGTTCTGCAGGAGCTGGCCGTATAAGACTTGCCGGCGCAAATATAGAAAACAATAGGCAATCAGCAATTGGCAATAAGAATTGGCAATAGATTAAAATTCAAACAAAGAAACATTTAAATAATGCAATAATTTTTTATTGAATTTAAAACTTTAAGATTAATTAATTTTTCAGGAAAAGGCCAATAACACTTGCCAGGCTTTGTGTACTTTGCCTGCATCGAGTAAAGCAGCAGCATACTCATGCAACTCTTTTTCCATTTCTTCAGGATTTGTTGAATAATATTGAAAAATATTTTTCAATTTTTCATCTTCAAACAAAGGATCAATAAATGGCAATTCATATACATTGGCCAATTGCCCCAAATGATTGCCGGTAAGAATTTTACTATTTTTTATTTCGGAAGGAAGATTATCAATTCCGATTCCTAATTGTGTATTTGGTTTTTCAATTTCAAATAAATTATTGGCATTCACTCTTGCATACCAGTTGCCGCCAAGTCGTGCTACCAAATCCAATTTTCTTTGATCAATTTTTCCATTATCACCCAAAATAGTTTCATTAATGTGCATCAGCAATATTTCACTTATTATAAGATTGCCTGCACCTCCCTGCGTTCCTAAAGATTTTATTTCAATTACCTTGCATTCGAGTTGTACAGGACTTTCTTTTACTCTTGGTGGCTTTATAATTTGTGAGGGAACTTTAGTAAATCCAGCCTTTATAAATTCATCTGTTTCTTTCGGAAACTCGCAACTGGCAAGGCTTACCTGCTGCACCATATCATAGCTTATAATGTTTACAGCCACTTCAGGAACTTGCAATAAATTTGCATAAGTATGTTTGGTGGTATTATTTCTTCCTCTTCTGGATGGTGAAAAAATAATTATCGGCGGATTAACGCTGAATAAATTAAAATAACTAAACGGGCTGAGATTATTATTTCCTTTTGAATCAACAGTAGATGCAAAACAAATAGGACGCGGTGCAATAATGTAGTTTAAAAAACCCGCTACTTCGGGAAGTTTTAGATCTTTTAAAAAAATTGATTGGTACATAATTTTCTTTCTATCATTCTGTTTTTTAATTATATTTTTAATAATTATTTACAAGACATTATTTTCAAACTGCGTTTACACGTAACTGTTAGTTAATTTATTTTTATAAAAGTTATCTTACATATAATCTCATAAATATATTTTTAAAACTGCGTTTATCCATCACCGTTATACTATCATCTGGCATACATAAAATAGATTTATAAAGTAGATATTTTTAACCAATTTTGATTATTGCCAATTGATTATTGCATAATTGCCAAGGCATATTGTGTATTGACTATTTTACTCGGTATCATACGCCCATTTCACCAAAGTAGCGCCCCATGTAAATCCGCCACCAAAGGCTGCGAGCACAATAAGATCGCCCTTTTTTAATTGTTTTTCCCATTCCCACAGACACAATGGAATGGTAGCTGATGTGGTGTTTCCGTATCGCTGAATATTCAGCATTACTTTATCCATGCTCAATCCCATACGATTGGCTGTTGCATCAATAATTCTTTTATTGGCCTGGTGAGGAACCAGCCATGCAATATCATCGCCCGTTAAATGATTTCTTTGTAAAAGTTCATAAGAAACATCGGCCATTCCTTTTACAGCAAACTTAAATACCGCCGGCCCTTCCTGGTAAATATAATGTTCTTTCGCTATTACGGTTTCTACGGAGGCCGGCTTTACAGAGCCACCAGCAACCATTTTCAAATACTCCACGCCGCTACCATCAGTTTTTAATAAACTATCCTGTACGCCGTATCCTTCTACATTAGGCTCTAATAGAATGGCGCCGGCACCATCGCCAAAAAGAACGCAGGTTTTACGATCGCTGTAATCAACAATGGCGCTCATTTTATCTGTGCCCACTACTACTACTTTTTTATAACGTCCGCTTTCAATGAATGATGTGCCGGTAGTAACTCCAAACAAAAATCCCGAACAGGCAGCAGAAAGATCAAAACCAAAAGCATTTACGGCGCCTGTTTTATAAGTAATGATATTTGCTGTTGCAGGAAAAGTCATATCTGGCGTAACTGTGCAGCATATAAGACAATCTATTTCAACCGGATCAATTCCTCTATTTTTACAAAGCTGCAATACAGCAGGCACGGCCATTTCAGAAACACCTTTATTTTCTCCTTTTAAAATTCTTCTTTCTTCAACCCCAGTTCTCGTTTTTATCCATTCATCATTGGTTTCTACCATGGTTTCCAATTCGGCATTGGTGAGGCGATACTCAGGAACATATCCACCGACTGCTGTAATAGCAGCTGAAATTTTATTATTCATTTATCTTTTCATGTTTTTATGAAGAGATAAAAATACAAATTACTTTATTATTCAATTCTCAAATTAAAAAAGGGAATATTTTATATCGGCTTCATTAAAATGAATTACTTATTTTTGGCGCTCTTTAAAAAATCATGTTAGCATATTTATCGGGAAAATTTTCTTATAAAAATCCTGCGGTTGTATATGTGGATGTGCAGGGCGTAGGATATGAAGTGAATATAAGCCTGAATACATATTCGAGCATTCAAAATTTAACCGAAGGAAAATTATATACCTATCTGCAGGTAAAAGAAGATGCACATATCTTGTATGGTTTTTTTGATTTGCTGGAAAAAGAAATGTTTGTACTGTTAATAAGTGTTTCCGGCGTAGGTGCAGCAACTGCAAGAATGATGCTGTCTAATATGAAGCCTGATGAAATAAGCAAAGCCATTGCACAAAATAATGCCGGGCTGCTGGAAAGTGTAAAAGGAATTGGGAAAAAAACTGCAGAACGGCTGGTACTTGAGCTAAAAGATAAAATGATAAAGTTACCATCGGCTTCATCTTTACAGGTAAAGGATGGCAATACTTTGGAGCAAGATGCGTTAAATGCATTAGTAGCGCTCGGAATAGGAAAGCCGGTTGCTGAACAGTCAATTAAAAAAATCGTAATTTCCAATCCAACAATAAACAACCTTGAAGAATTAATAAAAAAAGCCCTAAAAGCCATTTGAGCGAAATCTACCTTAATTAATAGTGGGATGTTGTTTAAAAAAAATCTGGCTCCTAATTTTTTTGGGTTGATTGTGGCTTGCATTTGCGGGATTATATTTTCATTTATAAGCGTCAATAAAACCTTCGCACAAGATACCACCTCACTTCGTTTTAATGATTCTCTTCCTTACCCAATTTATGATACACGAGGAGATTTTTTTTCAAACCAAAGAAGCCCTTTTGATTTAGCCAAGCCATCTAACATTACAGACTCTATTGCTTACGATCCCGCAACAAAACGATATACCGTTTATGAAAAGATCGGCAATAAATATTATCGTACTCCTACAACTTATACTTACGATGAATTTATGGAGATAGAAAGCCAAAAAGCCCAAACAGATTATTTTAGAAAACGTGCCAACACGCTTAATATATTGAACCGGGGCCAGATAAAGCCCAAGCTTAATGTTTACGACAATCTTTTTAACCGGCTATTTGGTAATGGAAAAATTATTATAGAGCCACAGGGAAATGTTGATATTACAGCAGGATATCAAGGGCAAAACATTAAAAACCCAACTCTTGCGGAAAGAGCCAGAAAAAATGGAGGTCTCGATTTTGACATGGCCACCCAACTAAATATAAACGCCAACATAGGCGACAAACTTAAATTTCCAATCAGTTATAATACACTTGCCAACTTTGATTTTACTAACCAATTAAAACTGGATTACACCGGAAAGGATGATGAAATATTAAAACGCTTCGAGGCAGGAAACGTTTCATTCCCATCAAGAAGTACATTAATTCCAGGAGCACAATCTTTATTTGGATTAAAAACGCAGTTACAATTCGGAAAACTTTTTATAACCGGAATTTTAGCCGATCAGAGATCCCAGAGGCAATCTGTAAATTTGCAAGGAGGAAGCGCGGCGCAGCAATTTGAATTTAAAGCTGATGATTATGAGGAGAACCGGCATTTTTTATTGGGCCAATATTTTAAAAATAATTACAATAAAGTGATGAGCAATTTACCGGCAGTAATCACTCCTGTAAATATTTTAAGATTGGAAGTATGGGTAACCAATAAAAATGGATCTACCACCAATGCGAGAGAAATTGTAGGACTTATGGATTTAGGCGAAAACAATCCTTACCATCCATTTACAGTTACCGGAAGTTTGCCGGATAATAATACCAATTCTGAATACAGAGATATTATCAGCAATCCTAATAGCAGAGACGGAGCTCTTATCACCAACCAATTGCAAAATGCAATGGGATTAAGCCCTGTTCAGGATTTTGAAAAAACTTTTGCACGGAAATTAGATTCCAGTCAATATATCTACAATGCAAAAGTGGGTTTTTTATCTTTAAGCCAGCCATTACAGCCCGACGAAGTGCTTGCGGTTGCATATCAATATTCTTACAATGGAAGAATTTACCAGGTAGGTGAATTTTCGCAGGATGTACCGCCTGACTCTACTTCTGCAAATCAAAAGATTTTATTTTTAAAATTATTAAAAGCCACTTCACAACGTCCTAATCTTCCTATATGGCAATTAATGATGAAAAACGTGTACAGTGTAGGTTTTGGAACACTCGATCCACAGGATTTTATGTTGAATGTATTATATGAACAACCAGGGCTGGGAGCAAAAAGATACCTTCCTTTCGGCGATCTTAATTTGGGCACTCCTATTTTAACTTTAGAAAATCTTGACAGGCTCAATAATCAAAATGATCCACAACCCGATGGTGTTTTTGATTTTGTACAGGGATATACCGTTCTTCCTCAATACAGCCGGGTTATTTTCCCGCTATTAGAACCATTTGGGCGCGATCTTGCTCCAAAAGTTTTTAGTGATACAACACTTGCAAAAGATAGTTTGTATTATCCATTATATGATTCAATAAAAGTGGTGGCACAGCAACAATTTCCCAATCTTGACAGGTTTGTATTACAAGGATCGGCAAAAACATCTTCGTCATCAGATATAAGCATCGGATACAATATTCCCCCCGGCTCGGTAACAGTAAGTGCCGGAGGTCAAACACTGCATGAGAATGTAGATTACACCATTAACTACGATCTTGGAACCATTAAAATAATTAACCAGGCAATTATAAATGCAGGAGTGCCGGTACAAGTTAATTTTGAAAATAACGCAGCTTATGGACTTCAACAAAAAAGTTATTTAGGCCTTCGCTTAGATTATCAGGCTAAAAATACAGCCAAAGAGCAATTAACTATTGGCGGCACCATTGTGCGATTAAGTGAAAGGCCTTTCTTTACTAAGGTTGATTATGGAGAAGATCCCATACGAAATACTATGTTTGGCTTGGATGGAAATTATCATAAAGATATTCCACGATTAACTAAGCTATTAGATAAACTTCCATTTTATAAGACTACTGCGCCATCGGCAATAAATGCTTATGCCGAGGCTGCTTATTTAAAACCAGGCCATGCTCCCCAAATAGGAAAAGGAAGTAATGGTGTTGTGTACATTGATGATTTCGAAGGCAGCAAAAGTGATATTGATCTTCGCTTCCCTCCCATTAGCTGGGCTTTGGCATCCACTCCCTTTGGCGCTACCGATTCAAGCGGTAATCTTTTATTTCCTGAAGCCGCCAACAATGATAATTTAGATTATGGAAAAAACAGGGCAAAAATTGCATGGTATCAAATAGAACCTACTTTGCAAGATCCTAAAAATATAAATAATCCTTTGAGGGGAAATAAAACTGCACTTTCCGATCCAAGAGTACGCGCTATTTCTCAAACTGAAATTTTTCCCCAAATTACAACCGACTTTGGCCAGAACCAGTTAATCACTTTTGATCTTGCTTATTATCCTTCTGATAGGGGACCATATAACTATGATGCTTCTGCAGCAGATGTTACTGCATCAGGTAAATTGCTTAATCCTTCTAAACGGTGGGGTGGCCTCATGAGAAGCATTGACCAAACTGATTTTGAAAGCGCCAATGTAGAATATATCGAGTGTTGGATACAAGATCCTTTTATAAATAATCCTACAAGTAATGGCGGTAAATTTTATATAAACCTTGGTAATATTTCAGAAGATGTATTAAAAGATTCAAGAAGATTTTATGAAAACGGGCTTCCTACACCCAATCTTCCAGCACAAGTTGATACATCTATTTGGGGAGTGGTGCCTCGAAATCCAACACAGGTTACCAATGCATTTAGCAATGATCCCAAAGACAGGCCTTACCAGGATGTGGGTTTTGATGGATTAACAGACAGCGCAGAGGTTTCAAAAAGAAGAAATGATTATTTAAATGTACTCGCAACTAATTTTGGTACGGGTTCGGAAGCTTATAAAGAAGCTTTGGCCGATCCTTCTTCTGATAATTATCACTATTATCGCGGCAATGATCTTGACGCAGAAAATGCGAATATTTTAAATCGTTATAAAAATTATAATGGTCCGCAGGGCAATTCTCCTATTGCTGATAATAATTCACAATTTTCCACTGCTGCCACTCTGTATCCTGACCAGGAAGATTTAAACCGCGATAATACGCTTAATGAAACAGAAGAATATTTTCAATATGCTGTTGATCTGAAGCCTCCCACAAATCCGGAGATGAATATTGGACAAAATTTTATTGTAGATAAAAAAGTGGTTACTGTAAAACTCGTTGATGGTACGTCCCGGCCTGAAACATGGTACCAGCTTAGAATTCCAATAGAAGGTTATAATAAAAAAATCGGAAATATTCCCGATTTTAAATCAATACGATTTATACGAATGTTCTTAACCGGCTTTGATGATAGTGTAGTAGTGCGGTTTGGAAAACTTGCATTGGTAAGAAACACGTGGAGAAAGTTTCAATTTAAATTAGATACCACAGGTAATTATAGTCCGGAAGTAACGAACGACTTTAATGTGGGCGCTGTAAATATTGAAGAGAATGATAAGAGATCACCCTTACCCTATCGTACACCGGATGCTATAAAAAGGGTACAAACACAAAGCAACAACGGAGTAACCTTATTAGAAAATGAACAATCACTTACATTACAATTCTGCGGGCTTAATCAAAATGATGGCAAGGCCGTTTTTCAAACCTTTGCTAACAGAGATTTAAGACAGTTTCGCAAACTGCAAATGTACATTCATGCTGAAAGAAATCCACAAAGCGTACTCAATAATAATGACCTTGTAGCAATAATAAGAATAGGAAGTGATTTTGTTTCCAATTATTATGAAGTAAAAATTCCATTAAAACTTACTCCTTTAAATAGCGGGTTCAATCCCGACAGTAAGGAATACAATGATACGCTTTGGATACAACAAAATAACCTCGATCTCGACCTGGATGCGCTTACTAAACTAAAGAACACAAGAAATTTATCTACCTATCCTATTAATACTTTATACTCGCAATTACAGACCAATGGGCAAACCTATTCGATTATCGGTAATCCAAATCTTGGCCAGGTAACAGGCATTTTAATGGGGGTAAAAAATGTAAGTGGTGGCTCTGCATGTGGTGAGCTTTGGTTTAATGAATTACGTCTTTCTTCTCTCGATGAAAAAGGCGGCTGGGCTTCATTAGCCCGGGTGGATGCAAACCTTTCAGACCTTGGCACCATCTCTCTTTCTGCTAATACACACAGCAATGGTTTCGGAACTTTGGAACAACGAGTAGATGAAAGATTTAAAGATTATTTTTTACAATTTGATGCAGCTACTAACCTGGAACTTGGTAAACTCTTGCCAAGCAAAGCGGCATTATCAATTCCTTTTTATGCAAGCTATTCAGAAGCAGTAAGTACTCCTGAATATGATCCTTATGACATGGATATTACTTTAAAACAAAAGCTAAAACAGGCGCCAAGAGGAGAAAGAGATTCCATCAGAAAAAATGCAGTTGACTTTGTTTCCACCAAAACCATCACTTTTACCAACGTTCATAAAAATCGAACGAATAATAAAAAACCAAAGCCATGGGATATTGAAAATATCGACCTTAGTTATTCTTATACCAAAACAGAAGCTCACAATCCGCTTATTGAATATAATAATGTTACAAAACAGCGGGGTGGCATTGGATATAATTATACACCTCAGCCAAAATATTTTGAACCTTTTAAAAAATTATTTAAAAAAACAAAAACACATTGGTTCGATCTGATTAAAGATTTTAATATTAATCCCCTTCCTTCGCAAATTAGTTTTAGAGCAGATATTTTCAGGCAATTCGGAGTAATAAAACCAAGAAGCATTGGAGAAGATAAATATGTAATTCCCGAAACGTTTGATAAGTATTTTACTTTCGACAGAAATTATATTGTACGATGGGATCTTACCCATTCTTTCAATATTGATTATACAGCACTCAACAATGCCAGGGTAGATGAGCCGTATGGAAGACTGGACACAAAAGCAAAGGAAGATACTGTATTAAGAAATTTCTTTTCAGGTGGCCGTAATACTGTATTTACACAGGCTATTAATTTTTCGTACAATGTACCGCTCAATAAATTTCCGTTAACCGATTGGACAACGTTACGTTTAGGATACACGGCCAATTACCAGTGGATTGGCGCTTCAAGGCTTGCAGTAAACTTAGGTAACTTTTTAGAAAACGGGCAGCAGGAAGAAGCCAATCTTCAGCTTGATTTTACAAAACTTTATAATAAATCAAAATGGCTGCGTGCTATTGATCAACCACGGCAACGAAAAGAAACAGATACTTCCGCAGCAAAAAAAAATAATCAAAAAAATAATGTAACAGTAAAACCAAAAAATAATAATGCGCTTCCTGAAGTAAATGGAGCGGCAAGATTTTTTGGCAAATTACTCACCAGCATTAAATCTATCAATGCAACGGTTTCGCAAAACAGTCATACGCGGTTGCCAGGTTATACTGATAGCACACAAATTTTAGGAGAGGATTTCAGAAGTATGTCGCCGGGTTTTGATTTTATTTTAGGAAAACAACCCGATAGCAACTGGCTGAACAAAGCTGCCCGAAGAGGGCTTATAACCCGGGACTCAAATTTTAATGATTTATTTGTTCAGAGCTTTGATCAAAAAATTTCCGCGTCTGCACAGTTGGAGCCGGTTTCGGATTTAACGATTGATATAAATATTGATAAAACTTTTTCAAAAAATTATTCGGAAACTTTTAAAGACACCACCGGAACAGGAAATCATTTTTCTCATTTAAGCCCCTACATTCAAGGTGGCTTCAATGTAAGTTACATTGCATTTAATACGCTTTTTGAAAAGTTTGACCCTAACCAGATATCGGTTACTTTTTTGAAATTTGAAAATTACCGGGAAATATTATCAAAAAGATTAGGCCTGTTAAATACTTATAATAAATTGCAAGGCAACCCCATTACTAACGATGGTTACGCTTTGGGATATGGAAGATATTCGGTTGATGTTTTAGTTCCCGCATTCATTGCAGCATATACAGGCCAGGACCCCACTAAAGTTTCATTGATAAAACAAAATAATTCCAATCTCAAATCCAATCCCTTTAAAAATATTTTACCTAAGCCAAACTGGCGAATTACCTACAACGGGTTAAATAGAATACCAGGCCTTGATAAAATATTTTCCAATTTTTCGCTCACTCATGCGTATAACGGAAGTCTAGGAATGAACAGTTTCACTTCGGCATTAGACTACCAGGATGTTTCAAGATTCGGCTATCCTTCGTTTATTGATACTACTGCCGGAAACAACAATTACATTCCTTTCTTTTTAGTTCCCAACATCACTATACAGGAACAGTTTGCCCCGTTGCTGGGAATTGATATGACCTTTACCAATAATCTGAGCCTGAAGTTTGATTATACCAAACAACGTCAGCTAAGCCTAAGCCTTATTGATTATCAGCTTAGCGAAGTAAGGTCAACAGAATTTACATTTGGCGGTGGCTTCCGCAAACGCGGTTTAAAGCTTCCATTTAAAGTGCCTTTCACGAAAAAGGATAGTAAAAAACTAGATAATGAAATTCAGTTCCGGCTCGATTTTTCGTTGCGGGATAATGTAAGCTCCAATAGCCGGCTCGATCAAAACAGCGCCTTTGCAACCAATGGCAGCAAAGAAATTACAATAAATCCTACTATAAATTATTACATAAACAACCGTGTGCAAGTAAAATTATATTTTGAACAAAGAAGGGTAAATCCATACATTTCGTCATCACCACCTACGGTTGATACACGTGCCGGCGTGCAGGTAAGAATTTCGTTGGCACAATAATTATTTTTGAGAATGTTGCCAAATGGTTGGTAGAATCTTTCGAAATATATACTGCCAAAGGTTTTCAATTACTTAAATTGAAACCTTTTTCATTTTCTAATATTATGACAAAAAAATCTTGTCGGGGATGCGCAGTAAATTTGTAATAGGTTGGGGTAAAGAAACGGCCATCAATGGGTTGAACTATGGCGTAAACTGCGGTGGGCTTGATTTTAATTAATCATTTAAACAGATGACTAAACAAAATTTAAAATTTCAAATGTCGCACAGTAAGCCCGTTATTGATTAATTGTTTTAAAGATTCAATTCCAATTCTTAAATGCCTTTCTACAAATTGCGCCGTTACGTTTGCATCACTTTGAGTTGTTTTTACTCCTTCAGGAATCATGGGCGAATCGCTCACTAACAATAAAGCGCCCGTTGGGATTTTATTAAAAAAACCCACCGTGAAAATCGTGGCTGTTTCCATATCAATTGCATAAGCTCTTATTTTTTCTAAGTAAGCTTTTAATACATCATCGTGTTCCCACACCCTACGGTTGGTAGTGTAAACGGTGCCCGTCCAATAATCAAATGCATGATCGCGAATAGTTGTTGAAATAGCTTTTTGTAATGCAAAAGCAGGCAGGGCCGGCACTTCCGGCGGGAAATAATCATTGGAGGTTCCCTCGCCTCGTATGGCTGCAATGGGCAAAATGAGATCTCCGATTTTATTTCTTTTTTTTAATCCGCCACATTTTCCTAAAAATAAAACTGCTTTAGGATTTATTGCGCTTAGTAAATCCATAATGGTGGCGGCGCCCGGGCTTCCCATTCCAAAATTAATAATCGTAATATCGGCAGCAGTGGCGCATTGCATGGCTTTATCAGCGCCTACCACTTTTACTTTGTGTATGTCGGCAAACATTTTTACATAGTTGCTGAAATTGGTAAGCAAAATATATTCACCAAAATTTTCCAGCTTCTCGCCGGTATAGCGCGGAAGCCAGTTGTTCACAATTTCTTTTTTTGTTTTCATATTTTTTAAGTCCGTGCTTATTATTTTAATATGAATAAAAATACAATTTTAGATTGATGATTTAGATTTGTAAATATAGAATCACGTTTTAAGAAAAAAATTATTGCAATTAAAAATTGATCATGATAAAAATAGAATTTCCTAAACAACAACTTAATATAAGACAACGGTCGGGCACGCACGAGATTTTTGATATTGTGAGAAAAAAATGGCTGCAACTTTCGCCCGAAGAATGGGTACGGCAAAATATGATTCAATATCTTGTTTTAAAAAAATATCCGGTTTCATTAATCGCTGTCGAAAAAGAAATTAAATTAGGCGAGCTATCGAAGCGTTGCGACGTTGTAGTGTACACCAGAAACGCATCGCCCTTTATGATAATTGAATGCAAAGAAATGAAAGTATCTCTTTCCGAAAAAACGCTGGAACAAATTCTTCGTTATCACATTACCCTGCAGGCACCATATCTTTTAATTACCAATGGAAGTTATTGTTTTGGATTTCAAAAAAAAGAAAAACAATTTTTTGAAATTGATTACTTTCCAGATTATGAATAATAAATTAGCACTCAATGTTAGTAAGTAAATTTTATAAAATAATCGTTTTCATATTTATTGATAATTTTTTTTTGAGAGCATGATGCCGCAACCTTTATAAAGTATTCCGTTATAATTTACATTTACTTTATACTGGTATAAATAATCACTCATACCATCATTGCAAAATTGCGGAAAAATAGTAATGCTCCATTTGGTAGTATCCCTTTTAAGTTTATAAAAAATGCTGTCTTTATTTAATACAGGCTTTTCAATTCCGGTAATTACAGGTTTTTTCCAATCTGCCAGTTTAAATGAAATGGATTTTTCGTAGTCAATTTCCAGGCTCCAGAAAGGCTCGTTGCCGGAGGCTGCAAAGTTTATACCCTGCAATCTTTTTTTATCCCATAGCGGACTGGCGCCTGCAAGAGGTCTTTTAATAAGCGCATACTTTGATGAATTATTAATGATAACTCCATTAATATTTACTGCAAATAAAGTGTCTTCTTTTTTTATTAATTCCATCACAGGTGTATTATTTTGGCTCAATATAATTCTTCCATTTTTTCTTTGCCAGTTTCCGGTACTCATTTTTGGCGATTCATTTTTACTCCAGATCATTTGCTCTTCTTTAAAAGTTTTATCATTATTAAACAAAATGGTTTGCTGTATTCCATCGCAATCAGTACAGGGGAAAATTCCCTGAAAAGCGCCTGTAGGAACACTATCGGCAAGTGAAGAATTAAGTATCGAATCTTTTACAATTATGGTATCCTGTATCTTTGTAGTATCTTGTACCAAAACTGTGTTTTCTTTTTGTAAACCCTCCCCACACGAAAAAAAAACGAGAGCAGCAAAAGATAGTAATGCATGAAATTTCATCTTCCTGGATTCTATAAATTAAAATTAAAGACTAATTTTTTATTTTGTAAAATTTCATTTTAAAATCAAAATCATCTAACTAAATTTATTCACAAAAAATACTAAATAAATTAGTGTTGATAACTTATAATATATATCTTTGCGCAACTGATAACTTTACATTTTTAATAAATTTCAATTAATCATTTATGGCAAATACTGAAAAAAATGCTGAGAAAAGCATTGATAAAAATTCAGAAAAATTAAAAGCGCTCCGTCTTACTATTGATAAGATAGATAAAGACTTTGGAAAAGGCAGCGTAATGATGATGAATGAACGCTCGCAGGAGCCTCAGGCAGTGATTTCAACCGGCTCAATCGGGCTTGATGTGGCTTTGGGAATTGGCGGACTACCAAAGGGACGTGTAGTAGAAATTTATGGTCCCGAATCTTCGGGGAAAACAACATTGGCAATTCATGTAATTGCAGAAGCGCAAAAGAAAGGCGGTATGTGCGCCATCATAGATGCGGAACATGCATTTGACAGCGCTTATGCAAAACGATTAGGAGTAGATGTGGATAATCTTTTAATAAGCCAGCCCGATTATGGAGAACAAGGATTGGAAATTGCAGATCGCTTAATACTTTCCGGCGCATTGGACGTAGTAGTGATAGATTCAGTAGCAGCGCTGGTTCCAAAGGGCGAGCTGGAAGGCGAAATGGGCGATAGTAAAATGGGATTGCAGGCACGGCTGATGAGCCAGGCTTTAAGAAAACTTACTGCTACCATAAGTAAAACAAATTGCTGTTGCATATTTATAAATCAGTTGCGCGATAAAATAGGAATTGTGTTTGGCAATCCCGAAACAACAACAGGTGGCAATGCATTAAAGTTTTATTCATCAGTAAGATTGGATATTCGAAGGCTTGCGCAAATAAAAGACGGGGACGAATCAATAGGCAATCGTGTAAAAGTAAAAGTGGTAAAAAACAAAGTGGCCCCGCCATTTCGCATTGCAGAGTTTGATATAATTTTCGGAAACGGTATTTCAAAAACAGGAGAAATAATTGATATGGGTGTTGAAATGAATATTATTCAAAAAAGCGGAAGCTGGTTTAGTTATGATACTACAAAGCTTGGGCAAGGCCGCGATGCCGTAAAACAATTGTTGACAGATAATCCTGAACTTGCTGCTGAGCTTGAAGGAAAAATAAGAACCAAGATTGCAGAGATGAATGCAGAATAAATTTATAAAACTTTTTAATAAGCCATCTTTCAAAGGATGGCTTTTTTATTTTCTTAAATTAAATAATGTAAAATAATTTTAATAGCTACTCAAAATGATTTTAATGACTGAAATTGAAACACATCCTTTCAAACCATTTGTTCCAAAAGGTGCAACAGCACTCATTGTTGGAAGTTTCCCTGGCAGAGATATTACTCAAAAAAAATTAAACAAAAACGATTGGTTTTATGGAACAAAGCGCAACCAGTTTTGGAATATTATTTCAGGCGTGTACAACATGGAATTAAAAACTGCCGCAGATAAAAAACAATTATTTTCTGAAAAAGGAATTGCCATTGCAGATATTATTTTGCAGGCAAGAAGAAATGCAAGTAATAATTCCGATACCAATCTTGAAGTGATTGTTTACAATGATAAAGTGATTAAAAAAATTTTAGCGCACACTTCATTTCAGCACATTTTTTTTACAAGCAGGTTTGTGGAAAAACATTTTGTAAAAATATTTTCCGAAACAAAACATGGTGAATGTCTTCCCTCGCCATCGCCTCGGTATGCAAGAATGAGCATGAAAGAAAAGATTGCGTATTATAAAATGAAGTTACCGAAGTGAGTTATGCAATTAAATTTTTTCACTTAATTCAAGCCATCGCATTTCTTTTTTATCGAGAAGAAGAATTATTTCATTAATTCTTTCCGACATAGATTGAAGCTTTTCAAAATCCAAAGAGTCATTATTTAATTTTACTTGTAATAATTCTTTTTCTTTTTCCAAAGCAGGAATTTCTTTTTCGAGCAATTCAAATTCATGTTTTTCTTTAAAAGAAATTTTTTTATTTGCTGACTGATCCTGATTAAAATTTATTTTTTGTTTTTCATTGTTTATTATCCATTGCTTATTGCCCATTGACTCTTGCCTATTGTTTTCAGATTCCTTCCAAATCCTGTATTGACTGTAATTACCGGGAAAATCTTTAATAATTCCATTGCCTTCAAAAGCAAAAAGATGATCAATCAATCTATCCATAAAATACCGGTCGTGGCTTACGATTAACAAACAACCTGGAAAGTCCTGCAAAAATTCTTCAAGTGTTCGCAACGTTTCTAAATCCAAATCATTCGTTGGTTCATCGAGCACTAAAAAGTTGGGATTACGAAATAAGATACTTAATAAATGCAATCTTCTTTTTTCGCCGCCGCTCAATTTACTTAACGGTGTAAATTGTTGTTGCGCAGTAAAACCAAATTTCTCCATAAACTGTGTTGCACTTATTTTACTTCCATCTGCCAATGGAAAAAATTCTGCAAAATCTTTTACATATTCAATCGCTCTTTTATCTTCTTTGTATTGCAAACCTTCCTGTGCAAAATTTCCAAACACCACCGTATCGCCATGATTAATTTTTCCGCTGTCGGGTAAAATAGTTCCCAATGCAATTTTTAAAAATGTGGATTTGCCGGTTCCGTTTTTACCAACAATTCCTATGCGTTCACCTTTTTTAAATGTATAATCAAATCCTTTCAAAATAATTTTATCATCAAAATGTTTATATACTTTTTTCATCTCAAGCACTTTGCCGCCAAGCCTGGTCATTTTCATTCGCAAAGAAACTTCAGCAATTTCTTTTCGCTGGCTCACTCTTTCTTTTACTTCAACAAATGCATCCTGCCTGCTTTTGGATTTTGTAGTACGTGCTTTTGGTTGCTTGCGCATCCATTCTAATTCTTTGCGATAAATATTTTTATCTTTTAATAATTCACTTTGCTGCACATCAAGCCGTAAAGATTTTTGTTCTAAAAAATAATCATAATCTCCTTTGTACACATACAATTTTTCATCATCAAGCTCAATAATTTCATTACAAACTGCATCTAAAAAATAACGATCGTGCGTTACCAAAAGCAAAGTGCTTTTATTAGTTGATAAAAAATTTTCAAGCCATTCTATCATTTCCACATCCAGATGATTTGTTGGTTCATCAAGAATTAATAAACATTTTCCTTCGTGCAATTGCGCTTCAATTAAAGCCTGCGCCAGCGCTACTCTTTTGCGTTGTCCCCCGCTTAAATTTTTTATGGGTTCATTGAGATGATGAATATTTAATTTACCAAGAATTTGTTTTAAATCGCTTTCAAAATTCCACGCGTTGGCTTCTGTAAGTTTACTAACGGTAACGCTTATACGATTTTCATCATGCACATTTTCTTCCATCATCATTTCATATTCTTTTACCAATTGCACAACGGGGTTATCAATGTTTAAAATATTATCCCAAATAGTTTTATTATTATCAAAAAAAGTATCCTGCTGCAGCATGATTACTTTTACATCTTTATGTATCCAAACGGTTCCGTCATCCGGCGAATCGAGGCCCGCAATTATTTTTAAAAGTGTAGATTTTCCGCTTCCATTGCGCGCAACAAAAGCAATTTTATCTCCTTCTTCCACATGAAAGCTGATAGCGTTAAAAAGTTTTCTTATCCCGAATGATTTACTTAAATTTTCTATTGAAGCGTAATGCATGTTGCGAAGTTACACGAGCAAAAAACTATTTAAAATATATTATCAAAAAAATAATTGTTTGCTAACTTTGCGCACATTTTAAAAAAATGGAAAAATATTTTATACATCCCAGTTCTTTTGTTGATGAAGGCTGTGAAATTGGCGCTGGCGTTAAAGTTTGGCACTTTTGTCATATTATGAAAGGATGCATTATTGGCGAAAATTGCAACATCGGGCAAAATGTGGTGATTTCTCCAAAAGTTATTTTAGGAAAAAATGTACGCGTGCAAAATAATGTTTCCATTTATGAAGGCGTTATTTGTGAAGACGATGTTTTTCTTGGCCCTTCAATGGTTTTTACCAATGTAATAAACCCAAGAAGCGCCGTAAGTCGTAAAGAAGAATTTAAAAAAACAATTGTAAAAAAAGGAGCTTCCATTGGTGCCAATGCAACAATTGTATGCGGAAATAATATTGGCGAATATGCATTCATCGGCGCCGGCGCAGTTGTTACCAAAGAGGTATTGCCCTATTCATTAGTTGTAGGAAATCCGGCAAGGCATACAGGATGGATGAGTGAGCATGGAATGAAATTAAGTTTTGATAAAAATAATATTGCTGTGTGCCCCGAAAGCAACCAGGAATATTTATTGGAAAATAATCGTATAAAAAGAATAAAATAGACGAATGAAAAATTTTGCATTGATAGGAGCCGGTGGTTACATAGCGCCGCGACACATGAAAGCGATAAAAGATACCGGCAATAATTTAATTGCGGCTTTAGATAAAAATGATTCTGTTGGAATATTGGATAGTTATTTTCCTGATGCAGATTTTTTTACAGAGTTTGAACGCTTCGATCGTCATTTGGAAAAACTAAAACGACAAGGAAAAAAAATTGATTACGTAAGCGTGTGCAGTCCTAATTATTTGCATGATGCGCATATTCGTTTCGGACTGCGTATAGGCGCCAACGTTATATGCGAAAAGCCTGTGGTGCTTAATCCCTGGAATATTGATGCACTCGAAGAAATTGAAAAAGAAACCGGCAAGCAGGTGTTTTCTATTTTACAATTACGATTGCATCCTTCTATTATTGCTTTAAAAGAAAAAATTGATGCAGCGCCTGCGGGCAAAAAACACAAAGTGGATTTGCAATACATTACATCACGCGGCCATTGGTATCATGCAAGCTGGAAAGGTGATATTACCAAAAGTGGTGGCATTGCCACTAACATTGGCGTTCATTTTTTTGATATGCTGATGTGGGTGTTTGGAAATGTAAAAGAAAATAATGTAAAAGAACACACCAAAACAACAGCATCAGGAAATCTTGAATTAGAAAAAGCTTCTGTAAACTGGATGCTAAGCATTGATGCGAATACTTTACCCGCAGAAGCAAAAGCCGCCGGGAAAAGGACTTTCAGAAATTTATCAATTGATGGAGAGTCCTTTGAATTCAGCGATGGCTTTACTGAATTGCATACACAATCTTATAAAAATATAATAGAAGGAAAAGGGTTTCCTTTATCGGAAACGAAAAAAGCAATTGACCTGGTTCATAAAATAAGGCAAGCGTGATTAAAAAATTTTTAATGAAAAAAAATATTCTTATTACCGGCGGCGCAGGTTTTATCGGTTCACATCTTACAAGATTATTTGTAAATAAATATCCTGATTATCAAATTATAAATCTTGATAAACTTACTTACGCAGGCAATCTTGAAAATTTAAAAGATATTGAAGACAAGCCCAATTATACTTTTGTAAAAGGTGATATAGAAGACATGGATTTTGTAAAAAAACTTTTTACAAAATATAATTTTGATGGCGTGTTGCATTGCGCTGCAGAAAGCCATGTAGATCGTTCAATCAATGATCCATTAGCATTTGTAAGAACAAATGTTTTAGGCACAGTTTCATTATTACAGGTAGCAAAAGATGGATGGAAAGATAATTATGATGATAAATTATTTTATCATATTTCTACTGATGAAGTGTATGGCAGCCTTGACGAAAAAGGATTTTTTACTGAAGAAACGGCTTATGATCCTCGCAGTCCGTATTCCGCATCCAAAGCATCTTCCGACCATTTTGTAAAAGCATTTTATCATACCTATCGGTTGCCGGTTATCGTTTCTAATTGTTCCAACAATTATGGTCCGTATCATTTTCCAGAAAAATTAATTCCGCTTTGCATCAATAATATTATTCATAATAAGCCATTGCCCATTTATGGAAAAGGGTTAAATGTAAGAGACTGGTTATTTGTGGAAGATCATGTGCGTGCAATTGATGCCATTTTTCATAAAGGAAAAATTGGAGAAACGTATAACATTGGCGGACATAATGAATGGAAAAATATTGACATTATAAAAGAGCTTTGCAGGCAAATGGATGAAAAACTTAATCGTGAAAAAGGAACATCAGAAAAATTAATAACATTTGTAAAAGACAGGCTGGGTCATGATTTACGGTATGCAATAGACGCAACTAAATTAGAAAATGAATTGGGCTGGCACCCTTCACTTCAATTTGAAGAAGGCTTATCAAAAACGATAGACTGGTATTTGAATAACAAAGAATGGCTGAATGATGTTACCAGCGGGGCTTACATGAAATATTATGAACAACAATATGGAAAATAACCGGAAGGTTTTTTAAATTTAAATGATTAAATGAAAGGAATAATATTAGCAGGCGGCAGCGGAACAAGATTATATCCCATCACAATGGGAATCAGCAAACAATTAATGCCAATTTATGATAAGCCGATGATCTATTATCCGCTTTCAACCTTAATGCTGGCAGGGATAAAAGATATTTTAATTATTACAACGCCCGAAGATCAGCAACAATTTAAACGGTTATTAAATGATGGAAGCCAATGGGGATGTAGCATTCAGTATGAAGTGCAGAAAAAACCCAACGGCCTTGCGCAGGCATTTGTAATTGGTGAAAAATTTATTGGTAAAGATGCAGTGGCATTGGTTTTGGGAGATAATATTTTTTATGGAAGCGGGTTTTCAAATTTATTACAAAGATCAGCAAACCCTGATGGCGCTGTAATTTTTGCTTATCCCGTAAGTGATCCGCAAAGATATGGCGTGGTAGAATTTGATAAAAATTTAATAGCAATAAGCATTGAAGAAAAACCGCAGCAACCCAAATCAAATTATGCAGTTCCGGGTTTATATTTTTATGATAACAGTGTAGTTGATATTGCAAAAAATATTGCTCCTTCGGCAAGAGGTGAATATGAAATCACTGATGTAAACCGAAAATATTTATTAGAAAAAAAATTAAAAGTAGCAGTGCTCGATCGGGGTTTTGCGTGGCTCGATACAGGAACTTTTGAATCGCTGCACGATGCATCGGAATTTGTAAGAGTAATAGAAAAAAGGCAGGGATTTAAAATCGGTTGTCTCGAAGAAATTGCTTACCGAATGAAATTTATTGATAAAGAGCAATTGAATCTTCTTGCAAAAAAATTTGAGAAGAGCGGATACGGAGAATATTTAAAAGATATATTGTAATTGAATTTTTTATCCTTCTGCTATAAAAAATTTTTAATTAAAAAATTATTTATTTGCTTTCATTTTGAATTTTGCAATTGCATTTTTTGTAAAATCACTTAGTATCAATTTGCCACTGATAGCAGCTCTTTCATTTAAAAGTACATCCCAGTTTTCTGTTCCTGCCCAGAATTTCTTTTTTAATTCTGTCATAGCTTCGGCATTGGAATGTGCAAGCGAATTAGCTAAACGCAAAACAGATTCATCCATATTTTGAATCGTTTCATGAACTTCCGCAAATAACCCTTTTTTCTTTGCCCAGTCTGCATTTCGCCAAAGTGTAGCATCAATACCAAGCTGGCTAAAAGCAGCGAGGCCAATCTTTCTTTCAATCGCCGGGCCAACTACAAAAGGGCCAATACCTATTGAAAGCTCGCTTAATTTTACCTCTGCAGTTTTTACTCCAATTGCATAATCGCAGGCTGCTGCAAGTCCTACACCGCCGCCCACGCATTTGCCATGAATACGCCCAATGATCAGTTTACTACATTTTCTCATGGCATTAATAACGTTGGCAAAGCCCATAAAAAAAATAAGCCCTTCTTTTTCACTTTTAATATTTATTAATTCATCAAAGCTGGCGCCGGCGCAAAATGCGCCATCGCCGCCGCTTCGCAACACAATCACGTTTGTATCGTGCAAACCTGCATAATGTATTTCCTGTCTTAATTCATCTAAAATTTTTAAAGGAAGCGAATTGCTTTTAGGATGAAAAAATTCAATGGTTGTAATTCCATGTTCTGTGTGAGATGTTACGTATCCGTTGTCTGGCATGTGCTTAAATTGATTATCTGTAGTTATAATGACAAAGTTATAATCATTTTATTTTTAGAATTTCAGTTTAAATAATAAAATCCAAATTCATTGTGACCTTGTGTCATAGCGGTTATTCAATTTTTTTTTAGTTTAGTTTTTTCTTTTTACCATCGTTAAAATAGTAGCAACGCCAATTACCGGCTCTTCGCTTTCATCTAAAATTTCTACATACCATTTTACAATTCCTTTTGGTATATCACTTCCTTTTTTAAAAGGCACATCAGGATTTATTTCTTTTAATTCCTGCGCAATTTTTTCTTTGCATGTTAGGCGAACATAAATTTCCTGACCCGCATAAACCGGTTTTGTAAAACGCAATTCATCAATTCCATAATTAAGCAACACAGGATTTTTTTCAAAACTATCAACAAACAAACCCGCCGCAGCGCTCATTATAAAATATCCATGCGCCACCTGTTGCTCAAACATGGTATCAGTAAAATCTGTTTTTTTTATATGCGCATAAAAATGATCACCGCTCAGGTCAGCAAATTTATCAATATCTTCAGCCGTAATTTTTCTTTTTTTGGTAATTAACTGATCACCTATTTCAAGTTCTTCAAAATATTTTTTAAAGGGATGAATAGTTTTCGTGTGGCCGTTACCGTTAGGTTGATACACATTAGTAATGGCAGTAAGCATTGTTGGCGAGCCTTGCACAGCCACTCTTTGCATATAATGTTTTATTCCACGCAGGCCGCCCATTTCTTCGCCGCCGCCGGCACGCCCCGGCCCGCCATGAATAAGCATTGGCAAAGGTGAGCCATGTCCTGTGCTTTCTTTTGCATCTTCACTATTGAGCACTAAAATTCTTCCATGAAATGTGCCTGCTCCCATTATATAATTTTTTGCAAACTGTTTGTTTGATGTAACAACAGAACTACATAATGAACCTTTACCTTTTTTAGCAAGTGCTATCGCTTCATCCATATTTTTATAAGGCATGATGGTGCTCACCGGCCCAAATGCTTCTACATTGTGCGGCTCCTCTGAAATGAAAGGTTTTTCATTCATTAATAATAATGGGCTTATAAAAGCGCCTTTGTTTGCATCAGCATCAATTAATTCAACACTATCCATGCTGCCATAAATTATTTGTGATGATGCCAACAATTTCTGTATCTGTCCTTTTACTTCTTCTCTTTGTTGTTTGCCGGCAAGCGCTCCCATTCTTACTTTTTCATTTTGCGGATTGCCTATTATTGTTTGCGATAATGATTTTCCAATAGCATTCCATACATCTTCCATTTTATTTTCCGGAACAAAAATTCTTCTTATAGCAGTACATTTCTGTCCCGCTTTCGATGTCATTTCTTTTTGTATTTCTTTAATAAAAATATCCCATTCCGGCATGGATGGAGTTACGTCATCGCCAAGTACAATACAATTCAACGAATCGGCTTCCAGATTAAAAGGTACATTTTGTTGTAAAATATTTTGATTCGCTTTTAATTGTAAACCGGTGGATGCCGAGCCTGTAAAGGTTACCACATCCTGGGATGTTACATGATCGAGTATATCTCCGGCGTTCCCGCATATTAGTTGCAATGCGCCTTCCGGCAAAATTTTTGAATCAATGATTTCGCGTACAACTGCCTCCGTTAAATAGGATGTAATAGTTGCAGGCTTTACAATTGCGGGCACACCTGCCAATAAATTCACGGCAATTTTTTCGAGCATCCCCCACACGGGAAAATTAAATGCGTTGATATGAACCGCTACTCCTTCTTTCGGAAGTAAAATATGTTGCGCTGCGAAAGTGCCGCCCTTGCTCAACCCTATGTTATCTCCATCAAGTGCAAAAATTTCATCAGGTAATTTTCTTCTCAGCGATGCATTTGAAAAAAGATTTCCGATTCCGCCTTCAATGTCAACCCAGCTATCTGCTCGCGTGGCTCCGGTTTTGTAACTAAGCACATAAAATTTTTCTTTATGTTTTAATAAATGAAGCGCCAAAGCTTTGAGCATTCTTCCTCTTTCATGAAAAGTCATTTTTCGTAATGCAGGGTTTCCTTTTTTTCTTCCGTAATCGAGTATGGATGCAAAGTCTAATCCTTTAGTAGTAGCTGTTGCAATAATTTCACTGTTCACTGCATTGTAGAGTGGCTGCCCGTCTCCGTCTCCTTCCATCCAATTGCCGGTTATATAATTTCCTAATTTCATTGTCAAAAATTTATCTGCAAAATTACCATAGTTGTGTTAATGCATTTAGTAATGCTATTATAATTTATTAAGTTTGATGTATAAAATTTTATATTATGAGTGTTGCTGAAATGAAAAAGCAATAAATGAAAAGATGGATAAGCTAAATGAAGAACAACTAAAAGTTATTTTGAAAGTAGTTGAAAAAGCTAACGATGAAAAAAAAACCAAAATTTGATGCGGAGTCATTTTTTTTAGAAGTCGTTTCAAAATATGGAAATGTTTTGCAAAAATTAGCTCAATGATTTTAAAAAAAGAAATTATTAAGCTTCATGAATTATCCATTCAAAAATATGGAGGTTCGTTCGGTATAAGAGATGAAGGATTATTGGACTCTGCAATTGGAAGGCCTTTTCAAACTTTACCATCTCCATTTCTACCGGCGAAATAAAATTTGAACAAATGGTTGATTGGCATAAAAAAAAAGCTTAAAGATTTTTTTAAATCACTTTAAACTTTCACTAGCCTTACATCAATTTCTTTTGCAAGACTATTAAAAATATTATCCACGCTTCCTTCTCCTTTTACAAGCACTACTTTATTTGATTTTTTATAATGATCGGCAACGGGTGAAGTTTTTTTATGGTATTCATGAATGCGTGTTCTTATTACCTGGTCGTTATTATCATCAGGACGGCCGCTGGTTTCACCGCGTTTCAGTAAACGCTTTACCAATTCTTCTTCAGTTACATCTAATGCAAGCATTACATTAATGGAAAGATTTTTTAGCTTTAGCAAATTATCCAAAGCCTCTGCCTGTTTGGAAGTACGTGGGAAGCCATCGAATAAAAAACCCGCCGCATCAGGGTTTTGATCTAATGCAGTACTTATCATACCGATTACCACTTCATCAGGAACCAGTTGTCCCTTGTCCATAAATTTTTTTGCTTCAAGACCAAGTGTCGTTTTTTTTGCAATCTCGCTTCTTAGCAAATCGCCGGTGGAAAGATGTTTAAGATTATATTTGGCAATCAGTTTTTCCGACTGCGTACCTTTTCCGCTTCCCGGTGGCCCGAATAAAATTAAATTGAACATGCTTGCTAAAAATCCTTTGTGAACGTCAAATATAATGGATGGAATTTAAAATTCCTTATATCAATTAATTATTGTTTTATAAAAAAGAAAGTGATAAAGTTATTTTGTTTTGCCTGTATAATTTTTTAAAAAAGTTTTTTGTTCATTTAGGTGGTTCAAAAGATTATTTAATGCGTATTCTATATCGCCCGTATCTAAAGTTAAGATTGCCTTCGACTGGTTTATTTCTTTCAGATTCGCACGTGCAGAATCTATTCGGTTTTCTATTTCGCTAAATAAAGATTGTATTTCGGCGTCTGTTTTTTGTGGCTTAAACTGGTTATTGCGATAGGTAAGAAAAGCATTAAAGTTATTTATAGCATTATTGTAATCGGCAACGGCATTGTTGTATAATGCAGAATCTTTGTCCTGATAAATAAGCTCTGCTTCAAGCCGTAACTGGCTTAGTTTGTCGCGTATTAATTTATAAGGCGCTCCATTATTTTGAATTCGAAAAGAAGCAGAAACATATTTTTTTACAGGCGATGATTTTTCATATTCATTTATTGAATCCATATAATTGAAATAGGCTGTACTATTTTTCGTGTATGCGTTACCGTTATAAAACTCTTTATAAGTAATAGGATAATTGAGCAATTGAAACAACGGATCAAAAGGCCAATGGGTTTTTATAAAAACTTCCGGCGATACTTTAAAGTAAGTATAATCAGGCTGACCTGCATCCCACGTGGGATCGCAAGGCCACCATTTGTTACCGGCAAAAACAATATTCCATGCGTGGGATGTTTTATCCAAAGAATTATTTTGTTTGGTATAACCTTCTACTATAAAAGATTTCAACCCGCATTTTCGGCACAAGTCATCAAAGATGGCGGCGAAATTTTCGCAAACACCTTTTTTTCTTCTCATCGCAAACGTTACTAACTGTTCCCTGTCTTCCATTAAAATAATCCTGTGTATGCTGTCGCCACTGTATTGTATATGAGTGATGATCCATATATAAATAGCGCGAAGTTTTTCATCATCAGTTTTAAAATGATTGTTGATGTATGCAGCAATATCCCCGGTAGAAGTGGCTTGTGCATCGGGAATATTCAGCGCCGCCGGGTTTGTTTTCGTGTATTCATTTACATTCTGTGTATGCGCAATAAAAACAGCAGATACAAGGCATAAAAAAATAACGACGGTTTTCATATGCTAAAGTTAAAATATGATTTTGAAAAAATATTTGTAAGAATTTATGCTAATAAAAAAAATTGTAGATCAATTTTGTTTTACAAATTTTGGATTAAAATTTTTATATCTACGCGTGCAGCCTTGGCAAGAAACTTTTATTAAATAAATAGATGCAGCTTATAAAGTGCATGAAGAGGTATCGGATTCTTTGTGTGTCCATATCTTCCAGCTTTCTTCGGCTTGTATGGCAAGCATATCTTTTCCGTTTTTAATTACAGCGCCCATCGCTTCAGCTTTTGAAAGAAATAATGTTTTAAATGGATTATAAATTAAATCAAAAAAATAATTTTTATCCGAAACATATTCATAAGGAATTTTCGGGTAGGCACCACCGTTAGGAAACTGGCCCAATGGCGTAGTATTGATTACAATGGTATATTCTTTAATTATTTCAGTCGTTACGGATTCGTAATTGATAATGCCGTCAGAAATATTTTTATTACGATTTACAAATAAAAAATCAATATTTAATTTTTTTAAAACATAAGCAACTGCTTTGGAAGACCCGCCAGTACCCAGTATCAGGGCTTTAGTGTGATGTGGCTGCAGCAGTTGTGTAAATGATTTTTCAAAACCAATAACATCTGTATTAAATCCTTTCCATTTACCATTATTTATTTTTATGCAATTGCAGGCGTTTATTTCTTTGCACACTTCAGAAAGTATATCTAAAAATGAAATGATTTCCGATTTATAAGGAATGGTAACATTTAACCCATACAATTCAGCATTATTTTTTAATATTGGAATTTCTTTTTGCAGATCTTTTATTTCAAAATTTTGGTATACGCAATCGTTTATATTTTCTGCGCTAAATTTTTCAGTAAAATATTTTTGTGAAAAAGAATGCGTTAAAGGATTTCCTATTAATCCATACAATTTCATTGCGCCTCTTCTTTATTAAGATATAAATGAAAAGTATCGCCACGCAATCCGATGCGCATGGCTTCGAGCGGAATCACTTCGGTGGGCGCTATGTTTCCAAGATTTACATTGCAATCAATTAATTCAAGAAAATATAATTGCTGCGCTTTTTGCGGCGCTTCCCAAATAATTTTTTGTTGCGGAATTTGAGTAAGTATTTCCTGCACCAAACCTTCTCTTACTTCGCCGGTGCCGCGGTAGATGCCTACATTGCCTGCTTCGCGTGCTTCTGCAATTACATAGCTGGCGCCGGCTTCCAGCTCTGCTTTCATTTGTTCAATCCATTTATAAGGAGGGATGATATGAGCAGCATCTTTGCTTCCTACTTCACTTAATACAGTTCCATGTTTGGTAAGTTTTTCAATGTAGCCGCATTTTTCGGCATGAGGAATCGTAACCGATCCATCGCTTACTTCCATATATTTTATCCCAAATTCTTTGCAAAGATTTATGTAGTCATTAAACTGGTTTCTTATTAAAAATGCTTCGAAAAGGGTACCGCCAAAATAAACAGGAATATCAAAAGATTGATACAAATCAATTTTCGCTTTTAAATTCGGCGTTACGAAAGCAGTTCCAAAACCCAATTTCAAAATATCAATGTGCGGATGTGCAGCACTCAAAAAATTTTTTGCTTCCTCAACGCTAAGTCCTTTGTCCATCACCATTGTTAGGCCATACTTGCGTGGCTTTGGCACTCTTTGGGGAATTTGAGAAAGATTAAAATTCATATTTTATTTTTTGAGAAGCGGCAAAGATAGTTTTGTAAAACAAATATTCAAAAAAGATGCAGTATGTTCTTATTTTTTCTTCCTTGGATTTTTATTTTTATAGGAAGCAATTAATTCAACAATTGACTGGTGTTGCAATAAAGAAGGATCTAATTGTATAAATTGCTTAATTAATGAGGGAGATTTTTGCATAGCAAGCTCAAGCTGCAAAAGACCTTCTTTCGATCTTCCGAGCGAAAATAATACAGCAGATTTATAAAAAATAAAAAGCGGTTTAAAGTTTGTATTTCTTTGTGCATTGTAAATTTGTTCCAATGCTTCTTCAAAATATTCGGCATCGTAAAGGCATTTGATTAATTCTTTCCATCCATTATTATTTTTGGGTCGTGCTTTTATAAATGTTGAAAAATGAATTACGGCATCCTTAATTCTGTCAAGCTGCATGTAGCATTTTGCTAATGCTAAATGATGATCGGGCAATGATTTATTAATGCGCATGGCAATTTCTAAATTTTTTATCGCATTGTCCCAATGCCCTTCATTCATGTAGGTTCCGGCAATTTTAAAGTACAAATGGCTATCCGTTGCGTTAAGATGAGATGCTTTACGATAATTGAATCGTGCCTGAGCGTAATTTTTTAATTTATCATAACAATGTCCCAAGGCTTCATAAATAACTTCTTCGGGCATGGAAAGTTCCAAAACTTTTTGCAACGCTTCAATGGCTTCTTTATACTTGTGCAATCGCAAATATGCATCGCCAATGTTACGGTAGGCATAATCAAATTTTTCATCAATGGCAATGGCATATTGATAAGCGTCAATAGATTTTTCATACAATTTTAATCCCTGAAAAGCAGCGCCCAGGTTGAACCAGGCGAGTTGTGAATAAGGAAATTCGTCAATGATTTTTTGATGCAATTTTATGCTTTCTTCATTTCTTCCGGTATAATCTGTCCAGAAACAAATTTTATACAAGGCTTCTTCATTTGTTGGGTCTTGTTCCAAAATTAATTGTAAACAATTAAACACTTTATCAAATTCTTCATAGTCATCATACACATCTGCGAGTTCGAAAAGCAATTCCATTTTTTCTTCTCCTTCAAAAACATGAATAGCTTCTTCTAATAATTGTGCGGCTTTTTCCTGGTGGTCAAGCGCAAGATGTGCTTCAGTTTTTAATATAAAAATATTTATATCATTACTGTCGAGTAGTTCAGCTTTTTCAAGTATAACAAGGGCTTCCCGATATCGGTGCGCTGCAATAAAAATATCCGCTTTTTTTATATGAAGTGCGGATGAATAGGGAAATTGTTCTACAGCATAATTGGCTGCCTCCATCGCAGCATTGAGGTTATCATTTTCATCAAAGTATTCAATTATTCTTTGAAAAGATTCTTCTTCTAAAAAATTAAATTTCTTACCAGTTTTGAAATTATGATACTGCAACAGCAGTTCTTTCATTTCTTCTCTGTCTTGCCGGTAGGGATTTTCTTTCATACACCACCAAATTACAGTTTTTTTTAAAATTCACACTACAAGAATAATTTTTGCGTTTATATAAAATAAAAAGTGATGAAAGGTTTATATTATTATAAATTTTTCGTAACTTTGTTAAGATTCAATTAAAGTTAATCAAGTGAACAAGCATTCAAAAATAGGTTTTGTTATATTGTTTTTTTTAGGGCTTTACTGTATAGCATTAGCCGATCGCGGTGGCTTTGTGAAAAAAAATAAAACTCAGTTGAATATTGCAACTAAAGGAACTTTAAAAAACTCAGTTGCTTTCAATCTCAAATCGGGCATGGTTTACAAAGGAAGTTTTTTTATGAATAATGAGCAAATTGGAAACAGCATGGTTTCTGATGCTTTTATTTCTTACAAAAAAGGAAATACAATTTATATATTGCCGTATAAACAAAAAGTTTTTATCCCTGAATATACTCCACAAGATGGTTATAAATTGGTGATAAGGTCAAAAAAATAATTATAATTTTAGATGAATTTTTTTATAAACCTGCAATCATGCAGGTTTTTTTATTTGTGATAAAATCTTTGAGATATAAATACAGATTAAAAAGCAGAAAATATTATTTACTTTTTGCTTCTTCATAAGTTAACACCCGGTAACCTGATTTTGGTATTTCAAATTTGGATGCAGGAACGGGACCATAATTTATTTTTGCCAAAGTGAATTTAAATTTCATTTTACCGTTTTGCATTTCATATTGCACAGCAAGGCCGGGTAACGTTTTAAACTGGTAATCATAATCTTTATTGGTAACCGTTACCTCTTTGGTATAATAAACAGTAAAGGTAGAGCCGTCTTTCAATTTAGCAATTGCTTTCTGGCAATTAAATCCGGCAATTTGTGCAGTTTCGCCGGTGTTTTCAAAAGTAATGCCGTCGTACTTGGTATTATTTTTTTCCCAATCTTTTGGAGTAAGTGTAATCATTAATTTTTGTCCGCTGTAATCTTTTAAAATCACGCCGCTTTTGGTGGAAGCGTTATAAATAGTGGCTTCACTACCCAGCCCGCTTATCATTTCGCTGCGGCTTTGATTACCTTTTAAATAAACAGTGGTGGTAGCTCCGTCAAGCATGTCGGCCATCTTGGGCTGCGGGCTTCCTGTTTCTACAGAAATATTATATACAAGGCTTCCTTCTGTTAAATTTTTTTGTGCAAAAGAAATTAAAGAAGTGAAGACGCAGATTGATAATAATATTGTTTTATAAATTTTCATTAATAGCTTAATTCTTTTATGCTAAATTACTCATAAAGACTATATTACTATTATAAAAGTTGCAGCCTTATTTTTTTTGCGGCGCCTTTTTTTTCTGTTGCATCTGCTGCAATTTTTTATTGCTTTCCTGCATGGCGGCTATTTTTTCCTGCCATTTATTTTGGGCCACAGGTTTCTTTTTGTTTTCATGTAATTTGGCAAGAATTTTTTCATGATCAATTATATATTTCTGTATTACAAACTGGATAAGCAATGTGATGGCATTGGAAACAGTATAATACCAGGTAAGCGCAGCCGGCATCCTGTTGAAAAACCCAATCATAAAAACCGGATAAATATATGGAAGATATTTCATTACCGGGTTACTGTTATCCTGCATATTGCTCATTCCATAAATAGAAATTAGCATACTGGTTATGGCGGCTGTAATGGTAAATAAACTTACATGGTCGCCATAGAATGGAATATTGAAAGGAATATGATAGATTGAATCATAAGTGGATAAATCTTTAGCCCACAAAAAACTTTGCCCCCGCAAAGCAATACTGGAATTAAAAAAATAATATAAACCAAAAAAGATAGGAATCTGCAGTAAAGCTGGAATACAGCCTCCAAGCGGATTTACACCGGCGCTGCGAAACAGTTTCATTTGTTCCATACCAAATGCCTGCTTATCATCTCCATATTTTGTTTTTAAAGAATCAATCTCCGGTTTTAGCAATTTCATTTTTGCACCACTTAAATAACTTTGATAAGTAAGCGGTGAAATGAGCAACCTGATAACAATAGTGAGCAATGCAATGATAAGCCCGAAGCTGGCTATTTTACTGCTTAAAAAATTAAACACAGGCATAATAAAACCTCTCGTAATATATTTTACAAAAGCAAAAATGCCACTGCCGAGCGGAACCATATTATACATTTGGTTGCCATAAGATTTAAGAATTTTATAATCGCCAGGGCCATAAAAAATTTGTAAAGGAATTAATACATCCTGCTTTTGCGGAACTTTCAATTGCATGTTGGCCGTAAGCCTGGCAATAACGTGTAAGCTGGTGTCAGCAGGCACTTCCCATTTTAAATCAGCGTTTTCAAATTTATCTTTTGCAACAATTGAGCTGGCGAAAAATTGTTGTTTTAGTGCAACCCAATCAACCGGTTTATCGAGTTTTTTTTCATCAGTCTTTCCTGTTGAAAGATGTTCAAAATCATATTCACCGTTTTCAACATAATCTATGTGTGATTGCTGTGTTTCCCATTCAATATCTTTTTCCTGTTTTTTAGCTTTCGATTGCCAGGTAAGGTTAAGCGTGTTTTGCGTAATTAATTTATCAGCCCCCTGCATTATAATATTGAAGGCCATCATATAATCATTAGGGCCTAAAATATATTGATGTTCTATTTTTTGTCCGCCTTTCGATTGAACACTAAAGTTGAGCATATCTTTTCCATCAAGGCTTTTTTGTGGCCCTGCTGATGTAAAAAGCAAATCCGATGTTTGAGCAGTTTGATTATTGCCGGTATTTATTGCATAAGAAATATTATTAAAATTTCCATCCTGAAGTATAAGCGGTTTACCATCGAAAGTTTTAAAATCTTTCAGTTCTATTTTTTGCGGCTGTCCTCCTTTATTGGTGAATGTAATTTTAAGAACTTTATTTTCAAGGGTAAAAAATTGTTCTTTACCAGAAGTATCCTGTTGAATGTTTGTTGCAGCAGAATTGTGTTTCGTAGAAGTAGTATCTGTAATTTTTGCAGTACTTTTCGATGTATCAATAGGAGGTTTTAGCCTGGCGAGTGAATCATTAATATGCTGTTGTTGTTTTTCATAAGCTTCTTTACCGCGACTGTTATAATAAAAATATCCAAAGAATAAAATTGCTAACAACACAAACCCAATAATTGTATTTCTATCCATTCCCATAATAAAAAATTATTTCAAAAAAGAAGTCTTTTTGAAGTTGGCAAATGTACGCAAACTTTATAGTTTGCTTTTATAATAAAAGCCGAAGAATTTTTAAAAAATACTCATTCAAAAGAGGCATTTTTTAAAAAGATTATTTTTTCTTTGCAGGAGCAGCAGCCTCGGGCTTGGCTTCTGGTGCGGCTTTCGCAGCATCGGAAGCTGTCGGCGCTTCTTTAGTAACTGTAGCTTCTTCCTGTTTTAATTGTCTTGTCATTGCAACGGAAGCAATAGGAATACGCGGAGAATTTAAGATTTCCATATTCTTTGCTTTTACATCCTGTACCCGAATATTTTCATTTAATTTAAGTTCGGTAATATCTACATCAATATGCTCAAGCAAATTTTCAGGAATGGTTTTTACTTTTAAAGCTTTCATTTTTACAGTGAGTTTGCCGCCTTCCTTTACACCTGCCGGTATTCCAGAAAATTTAAGAGGAATAGAAACAGTAACTTTTTTATCGCCGACCAATTCAAGAAAATCTACATGAATAAGTTGGTCACTTACCTTATCAAACTGTAAATCTTTTAATACACATTTATAAGATGCTCCATCCACTTTTACTTCGGCCAGCATAAAATCGGGTGTATAAACAATGCCTTTGAAGGCGGTTGCCGGAGCGGAAAAATTAATTTCTTTTGCACCTCCGTAAATTACACCTGGCACTTTTTCCTCAGAGCGAAGCTGGCGGGTGGCTGCTTTGCCAAATTCGGTCCTGATTTGTCCTTCGATGGTAATTGATTTCATTATTAATTTTTTTTGAGGCGCAAAGGTAGGAAATTGATTTGAAAATGTGCGGAATATTATTGATTGAGCTAAGAGAGATATTAAACAGCGCTGGATTCCTTATCTTCTTCTTCTTTCAAATTTTTTATGTAAGCCAATGCATCAGGAACCACATCGCACATGATGGTAACGATGGAACCGGGCTTTGCATTATCATAGGCATATTGAATGGCTTCACTTTCTTTTTTTAAAATGATGACAGGAATATCTTTGGGCTTAGTTTCATTAATGCCTTCTACCAATAAATTTATGATCTCTTCTGCGGTGCGCCCTCGCAAATGTTTATCTTGCCTTATAATTATTTCATCAAAATTTCTGGCGGAGATTCTTCCTATTTCGCGAATGTCATCATCTCTCCTATCGCCGGTGCCACTAATGATACCAACTTTATAAGTGCTATCTAGCCGGTTTATAAAATCGCACAAAAGAGTTAACCCTGCAGGGTTATGTGCAAAGTCGGCAATGAATTGAAAATTTTTAAATTGAAAAACATTAAGCCTTCCGGGCGTTTGCATTACCGATGGAATAAATGTATGCAACGCCTGCCGTATATCTTCCACTTTTATATTTTTGAAAAGATAACAAGCAAGAACCGAGGGCAGTGTATTCATAATATTATGGGTTGCCTTACCATTAAAAGTTATGGGTATTTCCGAAACTTTTTCTACACGTATTTTCCAATTACCTTTCATGATGGTTACATAATCATTTTCATAAACTGCTGCAATGCCTCCTTTGCTGCAATGCCTTTTTATACGTTTGTTGTTTTCATCCATACTAAATAATGCAATGTTGCAATCAAGATCTTTTTTCATAGCATAAACCAAATCATCATCGGCATTTAAAATTGCAAAGCCATTGCGGAAAACTGTTTCCGGCAAAACCTGTTTTACTTTAGCCATTTGCTCCACGGTTTCAATCCCTCCAAGTCCAATATGGTCGGCAGTTACATTGGTTACAATCGCTATGTTGCAATTTCTAAAAGCAAGACCGTTTTTTAAAATACCACCTCTCGCACATTCTAAAACAGCAAAATCAACCGTTGGATCTTTTAAAACAAATTCAGCGCTTTTAGGGCCGGTGCAATCTCCCTTCATCATTAATTCATTTTGAATGTAAACACCATCAGAAGTGGTGAATCCAACTTTATATCCTGCTGTTTTGCAAATATGGGCAGTTAATCTGCTTGTAGTTGTTTTACCATTGGTTCCTGTTATTGCAATAATGGGTATTCTTCCGTCGGATCCTCTTGGATAAAGCATTTCAACAACCGGCTCTGCGGCATTTCGTGCAATGCCTTCTGATGGTTCCACATGCATACGAAAACCCGGTGCAGCATTTACTTCCAGCACTGCACCGCTATTTTCAGTTAATGGCGTTTTAAGATTGCACGCCATAATATCAATTCCACAAATATCCAAGCCAATAATTTTTGCAATGCGCTCTGCTAAAAAAATATTTGCAGGATGCACTTCATCGGTTACATCTGTTGATGTGCCTCCGGTAGATAAATTTGCCGTAGGCTTTACTAAAACAAGCTCATCTTTTGCAGGAATAGTTTGCAAATTATAACCTTTTTCATCTAAAATTTTTTGGGTAAACCCATCAATTTTAATTTGGGTTAAAACTTTTTCATGTCCATATCCGCGCCGCGGATCTTTATTGGTTTCATTAATAAGCCATTCAATCGTATGTTCTCCATCACCCTTCACGGAAGCGGGTGTGCGAAGCGCTGCGCAAATAAATTTGAAATTAATAACCAAAATTCTAAAATCGAAACCGGTGATATATTTTTCGCAGATAACGCTGCGACCATATTTTCTTGCAGCGTCCAAGGCTTTTTCTGCCTGCTCGGGGGTGGTAATATTTGTGGTTGCTCCCTTTCCATGATTTCCATTTACAGGTTTTATTACAAATGGAAAACCAACAGCATCTATGGCACGTTGCACTGTTTCATCAGCATACAAAATAATTCCTTTTGGTACCGGAACTTCTGCTGCGCTAAGTAAATTTTTTGTTTCTTCTTTATCGCCTGCAATATCCACAGCAATGTTGGATGTAGTGCTGGCAACCGTTGCCCTGATTCTTTTTTGATGTACGCCATAACCAAGCTGCACAAGGCTTTGCTGGTTTAATCGAATGTAAGGAATGCCTCTTTTTTCTGCTTCTTCTACAATACTTCCGGTTGATGGGCCCAGCCTTGTATCTTCTCTTATGATGCGCATTTGCTGCACTTCTTCTTCAAGGTTATAAGGCGAATTATCAATTAAAGATTGCACTAATCTGAATGCAGATTTTGCTGCAAACACACCGGCATCTTCTTCCATATAATCGAATACAATAAAATATTCGCCATGCTTTCCTGTGGTTCTTGTTCGCCCAAAACCCATATCCATTCCTGCAAGCGTTTGCAGCTCGAGCGCTACGTGCTCAATAACATGTCCCATCCAGGTTCCTTCTTTTACCCTTGATAAAAAACCACCGGGCACACCTTCGCTGCATCGGTGTATATAAAGAGAAGGTAATAATTTTTCAAGTTTTTCTTTAAAGCCGGGCAGTTTATTGGTAGGCACTTGTTCCATCTCTTCTAAATCAATTTTCATTTGTATCAGTTTTGTTCTTCTGATACTCCAATAATTGGGACCGCGTAAAATTTTTATATCTATAATCTTCATAAAAGCGAAATAATTTTTTATAAATGTTTAAACCGTTTACGATCCTTTTTGTAAGTTAATAATAATTC
>JAICZH010000197.1 GCA_025933775.1 Chitinophagaceae bacterium | reverse complement strand
GCCGCTGTCTGTTAGTATTGGTTTTTCCCAATTCATAAATTTATGTAAACCTCCGGCTGCTTCCAAAACATCTAAACCTGGGCGCATATATAAATGATAAGTATTGCCTAAAATAATCTGTGCATGAACGTCATCTTTTAATTGTTGTTGCGTCAGGGCTTTCACACTTCCAACTGTACCCACAGGCATAAAGATTGGCGTCAGGATTTCACCATGGTCCGTCCTGATTTTTCCTGCACGCGCTTTTGTAGAAGTATCAGCATGTTGTAGTGTGAATTGTAAGTCAGCCATCGAAAACCCTGTTTAAAAGGGCTGCAAAGATATACGATTGAAAAAGTTTTATTTTACAGTAAAGCAGGAAATAGCGGGAATTTTTATTTTGGGTTCAATTAATATTATAAAAATTAAAAAGTTTTGAAACTTTGAATTCATAAAAGGAATCCTTACTTTTCTTTAACTTTGAAAGAAAGTTATGCCAGAGATAATCATAAAATATAAAAATAAAAGAGCGCTTGAAGCTCTGCATGATTTTGCCAAATATTTTGATTTTGAAATCAGGCTACCGCATTCCTCCCGGAAAGAAAACCAAATTGATTTAAATAGCATTACCGTAATTCCCGGCGATAGTTCAATTGATACCAGTGATCTTCATGAAATTTTTACAGGCAGGAATATTAATCCATCAGAGCTTAGAAAAAATGCATGGAAAAGAAAATAATAATTTGCGACACTGATGTAATGATCGATTATTGGGACTCGCATAATCTACGTCATGAGATTACAAAATCAACACTTGAAAAATCTATTGGGCTTGATAATGTAATGTTATCAGCAATAACTAAAATGGAATTAATGCTTGGTGCCATTTCAAAAACTGATATGACGAAAATTTCAAAAAAGCTTAGCAGGTTTAATATCGCATTGATTAATAATGATATTACGATTCAATCTTTCGAGCTTATTCAAAAATACCGTTTAAGTCATGGGCTTCTGCTTCCAGACAGCATTATTGCTGCCACTGCTTTGATTTCAGGTTTTGAGCTTTATACATATAATGTGAAAGATTTTAAATTTATTTTGGGACTTAAATTATTCACACCGTAATTGGTTGATTTCCTATACTTTTCATGTTATTTAAATTTTTTGCCGCTATTCCTAAACGAAAGTAAGTTTGCATCCTGATGAAACTGACTGAACTTTTAAATGATCCTGGGAATATTATTTTTCTTGCTTTTTGTATAATCACTTTTATACAATTATTCTATTATTTATTTTTCTTTTTGAGGTTGGTTTTATACAAAGAAAAAACAAAAAGCATTTCGCAAACACACCCCGTTTCCGTAGTTATTTGTGCAAGGGATGAGGCTGAGAACCTGGTAAAAAATTTGCCGGGCGCCCTCGTTCAAAAATATAAAACTACCCATGAGGTAATTGTTGTAAATGATAATTCGCTTGACGAAAGCAAATACATTCTTGAAGAATTTCAGCGCACATTCAGAAACCT
>JAICZH010000017.1 GCA_025933775.1 Chitinophagaceae bacterium | reverse complement strand
TGCACTTGTTGCAAGGTTCCTCTTTTATTTTCTTCGAAAACCTTTGTCAATTCACGGCTTACCGAGCATTGTCTTTCTTTCCCAAAATATTCAATAAAATCTTTTAAAGTTTTTATTAATCGCATCGGGCTTTCATAAAAAACCATTGTTCTTTCTTCTTCAGCAAGTTTTTTTAATAAAGTTTGTCTTCCTTTTTTTATTGGTAAAAAACCTTCAAAACAAAAATTGTTTATAGGCAATCCGCTGTTTACAAGAGCGGGCACAAATGCTGTTGCGCCGGGAAGGCATTCAATCTTTATATTATTTTTTATACACTCACGAACCAATAAAAAAGCGGGATCGCTTATGCCCGGCGTTCCTGCATCGGTAAGCAATGCCATAGTTTTTCCTGAAAGCAACTGACTAATAAGATGATTATAAATTTTATGTTCGTTATGCTGATGATATGGAGTTGTTGGCTTATCAATCTCATAATAACGGAGAAGGATAGACGAAGTTCTGGTGTCTTCTGCTAAAATTAAATCAACTGATTTAAGTATTTCAATTGCCCTGAAAGTAATATCAGCTAAGTTGCCTATTGGCGAAGGAACGATGTAGAGCATTTGTTAATTTGCTAATGTGCTAATTAGCCAATATGCCAATTAGGTAAAATGAAATAATATTTTAAAATCAGAAGCTAATCATTAGCACATTAGCTAATTGGCTAATTAGCTAATTAAAATCATATATTCTTCCATCACAGGGTTTGCCAATAATTTTTGTGAAGCTTCTTCTGCAATTTTTTTGGCTTCTTCTTTATTGGCAGCTTCAATGTTCAATTGAATGTGCTTGCCAATGCGAACGTCATCAATATTTTTTATTCCAAGGTTGGAAAGCCCTCCCATTACGGCTTTGCCCTGCGGATCAAGTAATTCTTTTAAAGGCATTATTTTTATTTCGGCAATAAAATTCATTCGCTTTTTATTTTAACTGTTGTAAGAGATAATAAAATATAAAAAATAAATACAACCGGCACAGCAATCCATTGTAAAAAAATGGCTGTGATAATTGCAATGATCAGCAAAGTTATTTTTGAAATATTATTTTTAAAAATAAAGTCGGTAAATTTTAATGACATCATTTTTAAATTGGAAATCATCAGATAACTTAATACAATAATCAGCGCATACAAAAACCATTTATTAATAAGAAAATTGTTTACAACGCTGAAAGAATTAAAATGTAAAATGAGTGGAAAGGAAGCAACGAGCAAGCCAACTGCAGGAACCGGTACACCTTTAAAAATTACATCCTGCGATTCATCCAAATTAAAACGTGCCAGCCTGTAAGCCGCAGCACAACTGATAATAAATGCTGGAATTAAACACCACAATGAAACATTCAATCCGTTTTCTTCTCTTGCAAAACTAAACCGCAATAACTGATAAATAATTACCGAAGGCGCCACACCAAAACTTACCACATCGCTCAATGAATCTAACTGCTTACCCATACCAGAAGTTGCATTTAACAACCGCGCAACAAAGCCATCTAAAAAATCTATGACTGCAGCAATGATAATACAAAATGCAGCCCACGTAAGCTTTTCAGGGATATTGAAGCTGCTGTTAAATTCATCATTTAAATAAATGATTACGGCATTGGTTTGCAAAGCAAATACAATTGCCATGCAACCGAAGAAGAGATTGAGGAGTGTGAAAATGTTTGGGATAGCAGCCCCCAGCCCCGAAGGGGAGAAAAAACTTTTCTTAAAATTGGATTTTTCAATCATGTAATAAAGCTATTATTTAAAAAGGATTTTTAAGTCCTCCCTTCGGGAGGATTTAGGTGGGCTTTTAGTTGGTCTTCATCATCCCTTCAATTTCCTCAACCGTTATCGGAATATTTTTCATTAAATCTTTATTCCCGTTTTTTGTTATCCAGTAATTATTTTCAATGCGAACGCCGATATGCTCTTCTTCAATATAAATGCCCGGCTCAATTGTGAAAAGCATTCCTGCTTTTATCGGCTCATTTTTAGTTCCCAAATCGTGAACATCCATCCCAAGATGATGCGAAATGCCATGATACAAATATTTGCGATAAGCCCTGTTTTCAGGGTCTTCGTTTTTAATATCTGATTTTTTTAGCAATCCTATTTTTTGAAAAACGGTTGTTGCTTCATCACCTACTTTATCAGTGTATTCATTTATGCTGATGCCCGGTTTTAAAATAGAAGCGCAATATTGATGCAATTGAAGACAGGCATTATAAATTGTTTTTTGTCTTCTTCCAAATTTTCCATTTACAGGAATTGTTCTTGTAAGATCGGCATTATAATTTCCATAGCTTGCGCCAAAATCCATTAAAATTAAATCACCGTCTTTGCATTGCTGATTATTATTTACGTAATGTAAAACTCTTGCATTATCTCCACTTGCAAGAATATTTCCGTAAGCGGGGCCGGTAGCACGCTGTGATAAAAATGAATGATAAATTTCCGCTTCAATTTCATATTCCATCACACCGGGTTTTATAAATTGCAGCAACCTTCTGAAAGTATTATCAGTAATATCAATTGCTTTTTGAATTACTTCAATTTCCAAAGGTGTTTTTATTGCCCGCAAATCTTTTAAAATTTTTGCACTGCGTTTATAATTATGCAAAGGATAACGGTCACGCATAGACGCAGCAAACCGGTAATCCCTCACAGGAACCAAATTGGCTTTGCGGTCATTTTCATTTGTATTTAAATAAATCGTATCGGCCAAATGTATCCATTGTTGCAGCAAACTATCCAAAGCATCCAACCAAACGATAGTTTCAATTCCTGAAATTTCCTGCGCTTCTTTTGTGCGAAGCTGATGGCCATACCATTTTTCTTTTAATTCGTCAGGCTTTACTAACACAAGCACTTCTTTATATTTTGGATCAGGGTTATCAGGAAATAAAATAACCATTGAGTTTTCCTGGTTGATGCCTGAAAGCCAGAGCAGATCAGCATTTTGAACAAACGGATAGGTTGCATCGCCATTCATTGGCAATTCATCATTGCTGTTAAAAATGGCAATAGAATTTTTATCCATCTTTGCAGTAAATCTTTTTCTGTTCTGAATAAAAATCTCAGGATTGAGCGGAAGATATTTCATAAAATAAAAAATTATAAGTTGCAATATACATGAATAAAGGAGTTTTAATTTTTCAAAAAATATTAATCTACATAGTAGCTCTTTAAAAATTTATTTATTCAACTGGTAAGGTTTTATTATTTATCGGCATGGTACATGAAGCTTAAATAAATTTATAATTCGATCGGGCATTAGTTCATTTGAAAATTGGGATTTCCATGAAGGGCTTCATCATCTTTTAATTTTAATTCCCACTTCCATGCGGTGAGCATCATTTCATCCAAAGAGTATTTCGGCGCCCAGTTTAGTTTTTCTTTTGCCAAAGAATTATTTGCATAAATGGCCATAATATCGCCCGGCCTTCGAGGGCCAATTGTATAATTTAATTTTACATTACTTACTTTTTCAAATGAATGTATCACTTCCAGAACGCTTACGCCATTGCCGGTTCCTAAATTAAAAATTTCGCAAGGTGAATTATTTTTTTTATCAATTAAATATTGCAATGCGAGAATATGCGCATGAGCAATATCGCACACATGCACATAATCGCGTATGCACGATCCGTCTCTTGTTGGGTAATCATCGCCATGAACTATAAGTTGTTTTATTTTTCCAATAGCAGTTTGTGTAATAGCAGGCACCAGGTTTTCGGGCTTGCCAACAGGTAATTCGCCAATAAGCGCTGATGGATAAGCGCCCACCGGATTAAAATATCTTAATAAAATGCTTTGCATATCGGTGGCGCTTGTTGTTTCTTTTACAATTTCTTCACCCATTTGTTTTGTAGCGCCATAGGGCGATTCTGCAGGTTTCTCCGGCGTTTGTTCGGTTACCGGAATTTTATCAGGACTTCCATACACGGTGCATGAAGAAGAAAAAATAAAATGTGGAACATGAAATTCTTTTGCGCATTTTAAAATATTAATAAGCGATGATAAATTATTTTCAAAATATAATAAAGGTTTTTCTACCGACTCACCCACTGCTTTAAATGCAGCAAAATGTATAATGCCTTCAATGTTGCTGTTCTCCTGAAAAACGGCGTACGTATCATCAAAATTGCAAAGATCTACTTTATAATTTTTTATGGTTTTGCCCGTAATATCTTTTATTCCCTGCAGCAAGGCGGTTGTTGACCTGGAATTATTATCTACACAAACCGGCTCAAAATTATTTTCTATTAAATCAACAATAGTATGAGCGCCTATATATCCACATCCTCCTGTTACTAATACTTTCTTCATATTACAAAGAAAAAGAAAAACAACAATAGTTATGGGATAAAAAATAATAGTTAAGTGAAAAAAATTATCAGGTAATAAAATGTATAATATAAAAAACAACAGCCGCTACAATAGCACTTACCGGAATGGTTAATATCCATGCCCAAAGAAGATTGAAAGTAACGCCCCACCTTACTCCCGAAAGCCTTTTAGTGGCGCCCACTCCTACAATAGAGCCTGTGAGCGTATGCGTAGTACTTACTGGAATTCCAAACATAATTGTAAGAAAAATAGTTAATGCGCCGGCTGTTTCTGCACATACGCCTTCCAATGGATTTACTTTGGTAATGCGTGTGCCCATTGTTTTTACAATACGCCATCCGCCGCTCATAGTTCCTAATGCAATGGCTGAATAACATGCCAGTGGCAGCCATTCGGGCATAGGCATATCTTTTACTGAAATAGTATTTCCATGAATTATTTTATTATAAAACCAAATGGCGGTAAGAATTAATCCCATTGTTTTTTGTGAATCGCCTCCGCCATGCGCAAGGCTCAATGCACCTGATGAAACTAACTGAAGGCGCTTGAACCATTTTTCAGCTTTTGCCGGCCTTGATTTTTTTGCAAGATTTACGGTAATCAATGTCATTAAAAATCCAAAGATTAAACCAATGATGGGCGACAATACCATAAATAATAATGCAATAAATATGGGATAGGTATTTACTCCTGCAAGCCCGCCTGCGGCTAATCCTGCGCCGGCAAGGCCTCCAATAAGTGTATGCGATGAACTGGATGGAATGCCGTAATACCAGGTTAAAAGATTCCATCCGATAGCGGCAATGGTAGCTGCAGTAAGCACTTTAAAATTGATAATATCTTCTGAAATAATATTGGCAATAGTGCCGGCTACTTTATGTTCTTTAAAAATAAAAAAAGCAATAAAATTGAAAGCAGCCGCCCAAAGCACCGCCTGAAACGGCGTGAGAACTTTTGTGGAAACTATGGTGGCTATTGAGTTTGCCGCATCATGAAAACCATTTATATAATCGAAAATAAGCGCCAATACAATAATGGTAATAAGAAAAACGAGCATAATAAATTTTTAAAAATGGAAACTTTTTTAAAAAAGTCTCTTATGCATATTTAATAATGATGGATTCAATCACGTTGGCGGCATCTTCACATTTATCGGTTACAATTTCCATTACCTGGTAAATTTCTCTTTTTTTAATTACTTCTTTAGCGTCTGTTTCATTTTCAAAAAGCTTTTCAATGCTCATGTCAAATATATCATCAGCCTGGTTTTCTATACTATTGATCACTACCATAGCATCGGTAATTCTTCGAAGGTTTTTCATATCTCTTAATTCGGCAACTGCCTTTTGCACTTCGGTACAACTGTTTAAAATAAGATCGGCCATTTTATGAAAACCAGCATCGTCAGGGTTTACTTTATAAAAATTTATTTTTTTTGCTGAAGCATAAATATAATCGCAAATATCATCGAGCGATGTGGCAAGATAATGAATATCTTCCCTGTCGAACGGAGTGATAAAGTTTCTTCCCAGTTCAGTAAATATGCGATGGGTGTGGTCGTCATTTACATGCTCCAGGTCTTCAATTTCTTTAATGAGCAAAGCTCTTTTTTCAAAATCTTTTTCATTGACTACACTTTTTAGTTTTACAGCCATCGCTGTTACACTTTCAGCAACGCTTTCAAATAACTGAAAAAAAACTTTATCCTTTGGCAGAAAAAATTTTAAGATAGAATTTAAAGGCATGAAAAAGAATTTGCGCAAAAGTAATATGAAACCTCAATAGTTTATATCATTTTTTACACATTGCCGCCATCTTTCATATTTTGGTAAATGATCGCCCAAAAAATTATATAATAAATTAAAATAAGAAAGCATTAATAGAATCGGTTTACTTAACTATTTTTGAAAGATTGAATTTAAGATTGAATGACTCTTACAACTTTGTACAAACACAACCGTTCTTTTTTTATTGGTTTTTTTTTATTTGTACTTGCATCGTTTTTTATTTTAATTTTTTTTACAAAAGCAAACGGTTTTTATTTTTTAAATCCCTATCATTCTCATTTCACCGATTTTATTTTTATTTATTTTACTTACCTCGGCGATGGTTTTTTTTGCATCGGAATCGGGTTATTATTTTTTCTTTTTAAAAAAAGATTTACCGCATTGATGATTTGGAGCAGCTATGCCATTTCAGGAATTATTGCACAGGTTTTAAAATATTATATTCTCGAAGCAAGGCCGGCGGTTTTTTTAAAAAATTCTTCTTATCAATATTTTATTGATGAAGTAACCCTGCACAATTTTCATGCATTTCCTTCAGGGCATTCAGCCTCAGCATTCGCACTGGCTGCGGTTTTGAGCTTTGGTGCAAAAAATAAAAATTATTCTATACTTTTTTTAACCGCAGCTATTTTAGTTGGCTACAGCCGTATTTATCTTGCGCAACATTTTATTGACGATGTGTTAGCAGGTGCATTAATAGGTTTTTTATCTGCAATTTTTTGCTGGAAGTTTTTGCAAAAATTTTTTAAACAATTATTGCGAAAGAGTTGACAACTTTTTAAAAGTTGTCAACTCTTTTAAAATCCGAGCCTCCTCCTTGGCGGGTGTCCTCACCCGACATTTCATGAATAAATATTATCTTAGTCCGATATGAGAAATATCTTTAAATATGTAGGTGAAAGAGGGCAGGAGATATTTTAGGCAACCATAACGGTTGCTTTTCTTTTTTAAAGCTTAAAAAATTAACGCTAATGCAATCAAATATTATTCATGCACCAGATATGTTGGTGAAAAAATTTTCATGCAGGTATTGCAATGAAAATTGATTAAACATGGCTGCTTTATGAGTAAGCAACGATACAGTTTGTCGTATTGAGCCACTAATATTATCGCATTCACACTGCAATGACTCCGTATTTGTTTGCGAAATTTGTACTTAATAAATCATCAATAATATGAGAAAAATAATTGTCTTATCAATGATTACATTAGATGGAGTAATGCAAGCTCCTGGTGGACAAACAGAAGATACATCAGGCGGTTTCAAATACGGCGGATGGACTGAACCGTATGGTAACGATGTTTATAATAAGGTAGTGCAAAAAGAACTCGAACCTGCAGATTATCTTTTGGGCAGAAAAACATTTGAAATTTGGGCCGCCTACTGGCCGCAACACGGAGACTTTTGGCCGGGTATTAATAAAGGTACAAAATATGTGTTTTCTAAAAGCATGAAAAAGCGCAACACAACAGTTACCGGGTGGAAAAATTCCGTAGTAATAAAAAATGTAACAGATATTAAAAAACTCAAAAAATCCGAAGGATCTCACATTCAAGTTTGGGGCAGCAGCGAACTCGTTCATCTGCTTCTTAAAAATGATTTAGTGGACGAACTCCGACTCAAAATTCATCCTTTAACTTTAGGCAAAGGAAAAAAACTTTTTGACAATGGAGCGATTCCGGCAGCATTTATATTAACAGAGAGTATTGTTACATCAAAAGGAGTTATTATTGCCACTTACAAACGAGCTGGAAAAGTAAAGACAGGTACTATTGGAGCTAAGAAGAAATAAATCACTTTACTTACCCCCAGCGGTCGCTACCATATCTTGCGATTCAATATACCATGAAATTGCAGCAATGCTCTCAGCCACGCTTTCTTTTACCGTTATTTTTTTGTTGCCCTCTTGCGAATTAATTTTTTGCTGTAAGCACGTGCGCCTTCAAGAGTAAGAAGCTTTTCAGATGTTGTTTTTAATGCCGCTTTTTTTTGAAGTAACTGATAATCTTTATCAGGGATAAGAACATATTTTTTTTTATCTATAATTATCTCTGTCATGTTTATGTGTTGTGTTTCAAATTTACATAAAATTAATAAGGTGTCTGGCAATTTCATCAATCAAACAATCCCTTGCTCACTGCTTTATCTTCGTTGCGTTTTGCTTTTTTAAATGTTTGATTATCGGCATTGAATGGCAATTGCGGTTGTTTGCCTTCAAACAAATCTTCTACCGTAATGATTTGTATTTTATCCTGCGGAAATTCTACCTGCTCAATTTTTATATGACCTGTTTCTTTTGCTTTTTTAATCATTTCTCTTGTTACCTGTTCTTTAAAGCAAACAAAAATGCCCACCGCCGCTTTTTGCGTGTTTACCACATCTACAAATTCACGCACATTTTTTACATTCACATTGCCGCTTTTGGTTTCTATTAATGCAAATTGTTTCCCTGCCTGCGAATTAAAAGTGAGGTAACCATCATAACCGCCATCTGCTACTTTCTTTTCATTTACCACGCCATTGAGCATTACTTCTATTGCCCAATCCTGAAAAGATATTCTGCCGCCATCTACATTTTGCGCCAGCTCTTTTGCGCTCGCAATATCACGCGGCATGCCATGAATTTTTATATTATGCTTTATACCCAGACCATAAGTTTCCGTTAATCGTTTTACAATTAAGCGAATGGCGAGATGGCTAATATCGGCGCCAATCCACTGCCTGCCCAGCTTTTGCGCTGCCGCAATGGTAGTGCCGCAACCGCAAAAAAAATCAGCAACTACATCGCCTTCATTGCTGCTTGCTTTTATTATTCTTTCTAAAAGTGCTTCTGGTTTTTGTGTGGGATAACCGAGACGTTCATCTTTTTCAGCTAATCCTATATCAGTCCAAATATTATCAACTGAATTTCCGGGCATCTCATCTAAGTAATGTTTTAAGTATGGCTTTCCTGTGGTGGAATAATAAATGCGATTTTGTTTTTCAAACTCTTGCATGTTTTCAAATGAATAAGCCCAAAACCTTCCAGATGGAGGTTTAATCCCTTTCCATTCATAACTTGTATTTCCTCCTGGCTTCGCGGCAGATAAATCTGAAGATTTAAATTTTCTTCCATCAGCATCAGCCTTATTATAAGTTGAATCTAAATATTCACTTAAATAAGGACGATAAATTGGATTAAACTTTTGCTGTTTTATATTCTTTGCATAAAAAAAAATAGAATCTGAAACTCTGCCGAAATGTTTTGCTCCTTGTTTTGCATCATTATGTGTTGAAGTTCTTTGCCAGATAATTTCGTTCTTAAAATTTTTTTCATCAAAAATCATATCACACATTAATTTTAAATAATGACTCATGGTAGAATCGCAATGCAAATAAAAACTCCCCGTATCTTTCAACAATTTGTGCATATAAAAAATGCGTATAGCCATGGTAGTTAGGTATGCCACAGCGCTATCGCTTATGCTTTTTAATTTATGAAACATGGTAAGCACATCATAAATATCTTTATGCAAGCCTGCCATTTCATTGAGCGTATTTACATAATCATAATTGCTCCAGGTATCAGCAAAGGCCTGCTTTTGCGCATTGGCGTCTTTCATATCAATGCTTTCAAAAAGCACGTTGTAATTGCGTTTGCTGTTAAACGGCGGGTCAATATAAATGAGGTCAATAAAAGGTTGCGGGTGTTGCGCTTTCAATTCTTTTAAAACATCTAAGCAGTCGCCAAAATAAAGATGGTTCATAAGGTAAATATAAATTATAAATTCTTCATAAAACCTTGCTGATAAGAAATGATAATCACATCATTTGCGAAATTCTGAATAAGCATTCCCGAATGTTTTGAAAAATTAAATAAAAAATTTATTTTAAAGTAGTAATTGACTTAAGTACTTCATCATCCTATTACAACACATCATCTTCAATATTTCACTGCTACCATTTTAGAATGCAGCATTGTTTTTTTTTTATTCAAGGGTTCATTATATTTTTTAAAAGTACCCTGATAATCTTCGGGTATGCGCCACCGTTATAAGGTAAATATTTTTCACAAAATTAATCTCCCGCGGCAAACTAATAAAAGATGCAAGGTTAAAATCATCGGATAAATAAAAATCGCATAACATAATTTATTACCTTTCATTTGTAAAATAATTTAATAAATCAATTTGAAATTTTTTTATGGGCCCTTCTTCAATGATTGTTTTGATAATAGCTGCAATCGTATTTTCTTCCGTTGCTATTCTTGTTGCTAAAATGGTAACAAAAGCTACTACCAATTTGCAAAAAGGAGAGCCTTATGAATGCGGCATTCCCACGCATGGCAAAACATGGAAACAACTAAACGTAGGCTATTACTTGTTTGCATTGATATTTTTAATATTTGATGTAGAGCTTATATTTCTATATCCATGGGCGGTAGTTGCCAAACATGCAGGATGGACGGCATTGATTGAAATTGTTATTTTCTTTTTTATATTATTTATGGGATTTTTATATGCACATAAAAAAGGAGCTTTGAAATGGAAATAAAAAGCCCCCGACCCCGAAGGGGAGAAGAAGATTGTAATATTTAATGTTTAAATAATGAGTGAAACTTCAAATGATGTAGAGACTTCTCAGGTTCCCCCTTCGGGGGCGGAGGGGGCTGTTAAGGTTATTGAAACACCCGGTGGCGGAATTGTATTGAGCAAACTCGATGATATAATTAATTGGGCGCGTTCCAATTCATTGTGGCCCCTCACATTTGCTACAAGCTGCTGTGGTATTGAAATGATGTCGGTTGCATCTGCCAAGTATGATTTTTCTCGATTTGGTTTTGAAGTGGCAAGAGCCTCGCCACGCCAGGCCGATGTAATAATTATTGCAGGAACCATTGTAAATAAAATGGCTCCGGTTTTAAAAAGATTGTACGATCAGATGGCCGATCCTAAGTATGTAATTGCAATGGGCGCCTGCGCCATTAGCGGCGGTCCTTTTTTTTACAATACTTATTCGGTTGTAAAAGGCGCCGATCATGTAATACCGGTAGATGTGTATGTGGCAGGCTGTCCGCCAAGGCCGGAAGCATTGCTACATGCATTAATTAGTTTGCAACAAAAAATAAAAAGCGGGCTTACCAGGGAACAAATAAAAACGAGCAAAGATTAATGGAGAAGGAAGATTTAAAAAATAAAATAACGGAATTACTTCCTTCAGCAACTTTTGAAGAAGGCGAATGGCTTACCGTAAACGTGGAAGCAAAGGACTGGCCAGCATTTGCACAGCAATTGCGCAATGATGATTCTTTATTTTTCAATTACCTTTTTTGCCTTACCTGTATTGATTGGAAAACGCATCTTACCATGGTGTATCATTTATCGTCTACGCGTTACCGTTATAACATTGTTGTAAAATCTAAACTTGACCGCAATCATCCCGAAATAGAAACAGCGAGTAAAATATGGAAGACAGCAGAATTTCATGAAAGAGAAGTGTATGAAATGTTTGGGGTGAATTTTATTAATCATCCTGATTTACGATTGCTCATTTTGCCAGATGGTTGGGAAGGGAAAAAACCTTTGCTGAAAGATTTTGAAGATCCGGTAAATATGATAAGATTATAAAGGCCCGTAACCCTGAAGGGGAAAGGCAGGAGCATTAAACTATGTATAGACAAACTGAAATAATAAGCGACGATTCCGAAAGCCCCTCCCCTGGAGGGTTTGGGGAGGCTGGTGATTTAATCATCAATGTAGGACCACAGCATCCGGCTACGCATGGTGTGCTGCATTTAGTAATTACATTAAATGGAGAAACGATAAAAAAAGTAGAGCCGCATTTAGGATACATTCATCGTTCCATTGAAAAAATGTGCGAAAGCCTTACCTATCGCCAGTTTATTTATGTTACCAGCCGCATGGATTATCTTTCTGCACACATCAACAACCATGCTTGTGCATTGTGCGTTGAAAAAGGATTGCAATTAGAAATTCCACACAGAGCACAAGTGGTAAGAGTATTGCTTGATGAGCTTACACGAATTGCTTCGCATGAATTGTGGTGGGGCGCTTTGGCAATGGATGTTGGCGCATTCACACCTTTTTTTCATGCATTCAGAGAAAGAGAAACCATCAATGATATTATGGAAGAAACCTGCGGCGCAAGGCTCACTATGAATTATTTTGTTCCCGGCGGATTGATGGCCGACATTCATCCCAACTTTCAAAAAAGAGTAAAAGAATTTATTAGTTTATATAAATTAAAGATTAAAGAATATGATGAATTAATTACGGGCAATATTATTTTTCAAAATCGTATGAAAAATGTTGGCTATTTATCTGCTGAAGATGCAATATCTTACGGATGCAGCGGCCCCACGGCAAGAGGCAGCGGCCTAAGTTGCGACATTCGTAAATTATATCCGTATGAAGTGTATGATAAAATATCATTTAATGAAGTGATAGAAAACGGTGGCGATTCTTTTGCACGATATATGGTCCGCATTAAAGAAATGAATGAATCTATAAAAATTATTGAACAATTAATTGATAATATTCCTGAAGGAGATTTTCAGGCAAAAACTAAAGTGGTTTTAAAATTACCAAAAGGAGAATTTTATTCAAGAGTGGAAACAGCAAGAGGAGAATTAGGTGTTTTTATTGTGAGTGAAGGCGGCACAACACCCTACAGGATTAAGTTTCGTTCGCCGGGTTTTTCTAATCTTTCTGCACTCGATCATATGGCGAGAGGCAGTAAATTGGGAGATCTGATAGCAATGATGGGAACGTTGGATTTAGTAATACCGGATATTGACAGGTAGCAGCCCCTCTAACTCCCCGAAGGGGAGAACAAAAGTAATATTAAACCATGAATGAATTTTTATTTAAACATTAAATTTATAAACCACCCCCGTTCAGTTCCCTCTCCATCGGAGAGGGGTTGAGGTGAGGCCAACCAATGTGGAGCTTTAGCAACATAGCCGATTCTATTCATCAATGGTTGAATGAAACATTCCATCCATCTGTTGCTGTTATTTTTGAAATGATAATTGCCGGTATTTGTGTAATAAGTTTATTTGCAGTTTTAGGATTAGTATTAGTTCTTATGGAAAGAAAAGTTTCGGCATGGATACAAATTCGAATGGGGCCAAACAGGGTTGGGCCAAAAGGAATGTTTCAGTCAGTTGCGGACACCATGAAATTGTTAGTGAAAGAAGGAATGACTCCATCCGGCGCAGATAAATTTTTATTTAACCTGGCTCCTTTTATTGCACTTGTAGTGGCCATGTTATTAATGGCGCCGCTGGCCTTTGCAAAAAATTTCCAGATGTGGAATGTAAACATTGGCGTGTTATATATATCTGCTATCTCATCCGTTTCTGTAATAAGTATTTTAATAGCAGGATGGTCGAGTAATAATAAATATTCTTTAATGGGCGCTATGCGAAGCGGGGCGCAGATTGTAAGCTATGAATTGTCTGCAGGGCTTTCTATACTTTCGGTAGTAGTGCTTGCAGGAAGTTTAAATTTAAATACCATTATTCAATCTCAGGCTGATGGCTGGTGGATTTTTAAAGGACATATTCCCGTAATTATTTCTTTTATCATTTTTATAATTGCAGTAACTGCAGAAACTAATCGTGCCCCTTTTGATTTGGCTGAAGCGGAATCAGAATTAACAGCCGGGTTTCATACCGAATATTCGGGAATGAAATTCGCTTTGTTTTTTTTAGCAGAATATGTGAATGTTTTTATTGTATGTGCTATTGGCGCTACTTTATTTTTTGGCGGATGGATGCCTTTTCATATTGGTCATTGGCAATCATTTAATCATGTAATGGATTTTATTCCTTCAAGTTTATGGTTTTTTGGAAAAACATTTTTTTTAATATTCGTGATCATGTGGTTCAGATGGACTTTCCCGAGATTGCGGATTGATCAGTTATTAAATCTTGAATGGAAATATTTGTTGCCAATCAGTTTGTTTAATATTTTATTGGTAACAGCAATGGCAATTGCAGGATGGTATTTTTAAAAGCCCCCAACCCCGAAGGGGAGAAAAGCAAGCCTTGACAGTTGAAGTTACAAGGGAAGATTTTTGAAAGCTAATAAAGAAATATTTTCAATAATGAGCAACACTTCAAAAAAATTAAATAACTCCACAGTTTCCCCTTCGGGGTTAGGGGCTTATTTTAAAGAAGTTTTCAATGCTGTAAAATCATTGTTTGTTGGATTGAGACGAACAGGATATTATTTTACACATCACAAAGAAATCATTACACAACAATATCCTGATAATAGGGAAACCTTGAATCTGCCTGAAAGATTTAAAGGTGAAGTGGTGATGCCGCATAATGAAAACAATGAACATCGTTGTACCGGATGCACGGCTTGTGAACTTGCGTGCCCCAATGGAACTATCAAAGTAATTACTAAGTTTGATATAACTCCCGATGGAAAAAAGAAAAAAGCAATTGATAAATTAGTATATCATTTGGAACTCTGCACCATGTGTAATTTATGTATTACCGCCTGTCCTTCTGATGCGATTGTAATGGCGCAAACATTTGAGCACAGTGTTTTTGATCGTAGTCAATTAACCAAAATATTAAACAATCCCGGTTCTAAAATTATGGAGGGAATAGAATAATGATTGGGTCAACAATTATATTTTACATGCTGGCTTTGCTCACATTGATAAGTGGAATGCTTGCTGTAAGTACCCGCCAGATATTCAGAGCCGCAGTATTTTTATTATTTTCTTTAATAGGCGTGGCTGGTTTATTTTTCTGGATGCAGTATGAGTTTATTGCTGCTGTGCAAATAGTAGTGTATGTTGGCGGTATTACTGTTTTAATTATCTTCTCTATTTTTTTAACCCAGCAGGCAGGAGAAAAAATGCCAAAACAAAAAATGAACAGGAAAATATTTTCATCCTTGGCTGCATTTTGCGGCTTTGTTTTAATTATGATTCAAATTATGCAACATTCGTTTCAAAGTACTATAAATACTGCAATACAGCCGGGGATTGAAAATATCGGTAATGAAATGGTGGGAATAAATAAAAGCGGGTATGCGTTACCGTTAGAAGTGGTAAGCATGTTATTGCTCGCTGCTTTAGTAGGATGCATTGTAATTGCGGCCCCCTCAAACTTCCTCAAAAAGGGAGAACCCCCAACTAACAAACTTAAATCTGAAACAACATGATGCAGCCCGGACTATATCATATTTTATTTATCAGCACTGCCCTTTTTTTTATTGGCATGTATGGTTTTTTTATAAGAAGAAATTTAATAACTATTTTAATGAGCGTAGAATTAATTTTAAATAGTGTGAATTTAAATTTTATCGCATTCAATAAATATTTGTGGCCCGATAAACTGACCGGATTATTTTTTACCATTTTTATAATTGCGATAGCCGCTGCAGAAGCAGCAGTTGCTATTGCAATCATTATTAATTTATACAGAACTCATCATTCAATTGATGTGGATGTAGCGGAAGAATTGAAATATTGAATTCTAAACTTTCTAAACTTTCTAAACCACTAAACCATCAAAACCCAACTGCCACTGAATGCTTAATACAACTTTCATAGTTTTAATTCCGTTGTTGCCTCTCGCATCATTTTTAATAATGGGCTTGTTTGGAAAAAAATATTTTAAGAATGCTTCCGGTATTATTGCAACTATATTATTGTTGGCTTCAACCATTTTAGCAATCTATATTGCTTACGGTTATTTTTTTGAATACGGAAAAATAAATGGCATTTATGAAAAATTAATTCCATTAAAATATACCTGGCTGCAATTCTCTGAAAGCCTTTCTATTGATATGGGGGTATTGCTCGATCCCATTACGTGTATGATGCTTGTGGTAATCACTTTTATTTCATTAATGGTGCATATTTACAGTTTGGCATACATGAAAGATGAAGAACGATTCGCTACTTACTATTCTTTTTTAGGGCTGTTTACTTTTTCTATGCTGGCTTTGGTAATTTCTTCTAACATTTTTCAAATATATATTTTTTGGGAACTCGTGGGTGTTTCTTCTTTTCTTCTAATTGGATTTTATTACGATAAACCCAGCGCTGCTGCGGCTAGCAAAAAAGCATTTATTGTAACACGCTTTGCCGATCTTGGATTTTTAATTGGTATTCTGATGCTTTCATTTTATTCCGGAACATTAGATTTTAATACACTTATTGAAAGATTAACAACCGCAGCTTCTCCGGAATTACAGGCTGCTCTTGCTTCATCATTCATGGGTGTTTCTGCATTAACGTGGGCAATGATTTTGGTATTTATCGGCGCAGCAGGAAAGAGCGCTATGTTTCCATTACAAATCTGGTTGCCTGATGCAATGGAAGGCCCCACACCTGTATCTGCATTAATACACGCTGCAACAATGGTGGTGGCTGGTGTTTTTTTAGTTGCAAGATTATTTCCTGTTTATGCATCATCAGCGCAGGATGCTTTAGTGTTGATCGCTTATGTGGGAGCCATCTCCGCATTGTTGGCCGCAATGATTGCGTGTACACAAACTGATATTAAAAGAGTGCTCGCATTTTCTACCATTTCGCAAATAGGTTATATGATGTTTGCATTAGGCGTTTCGAAATATGGTGGTGAAAACGGATTGGGTTATACCGCTTCGATGTTTCATTTGTTTACACATGCAATGTTTAAAGCATTATTATTTTTATGCGCCGGTTCCGTTATTCATTTTATTCACAGCAATGAAATGAAAGATATGGGCGGCTTGCGAAAAATTTTGCCGGTAACGCATATTACTTTTTTAATTGCATGCCTCGCAATTGCAGGCATACCGCCGTTTTCAGGGTTTTTTAGTAAAGAAGAAATTTTATTAGCCGCTTATCAAAACAACATCGTTGTTTATTGGATTGGTTTATTTACATCGGGACTTACTGCTTTTTATATGTTTCGATTGTACTTTGCTATTTTTTGGAATAAAGAATTTTCGGGTATGCTACACCGTGAGTATAGGGTTGATGGTGGTTTTGCAATGATATTTCCATTAATATTATTAGCCATCGGCACAGCCACTGCAGGTTTTATTCCCTTTGGAAATTTTATTACTTCCGATGGAAAAATTTTAGAAAGCAAATTTCATTTGCAACTTTCTATTATTCCTGTTGCGTTTGCATTGATAGGAATTTTCATTGCTATGAAGTTGTATAAAAAGCAAAATGATGCACCTAATAAAATTGCAGCATCTATTCAAGGATTATATAATGCGGCATCAAATAAATTTTATTTTGATGAAATATATTTATTTGTTACCAAAAAAATATTATTCAATTTGGTAGCAAAACCTTCAGCGTGGTTTGATAAACATATAGTGGATGGATTAATAGATGGTACGGGCAATAGCGCTCAGTTTATTTCAAAAAAATAAAAGGAATTCAATCTGGAAAAGTGCAGCAGTATGCAGTTTACTTTTTAATAGCAGCGCTGGCAATGGCAGTTTTATTTATTTATTGGTGGAAATAAAATTTTAATTTAAAACATTTAATGAATTTACTCTGGCTCATACTCGTTCCGTTGCTTACTTCCATTGCTGTTTTGTTGGTGCAAAAGAAACAACAGGTAAAATGGATCGCTTTGTCCGGAGCCACTTTTCAGCTTGTTTTAGCATTTATATTATTATTTGTTTATAAAAATGAAATTGCATCCGGTAATACAGATTCATTTTTATTTCAACAAAAATATGAATGGTTTCCTTCATGGCACATCAGCTTTCATTTGGGCGTCGACGGTATTTCTATTGCCATGATTTTATTAACTGCATTTGTTGTTATTGCTGGTGTGCTTGTTTCCTGGAACACAGAAAAGATGACAAAAGAATTTTATTTCATGCTAATGATTTTAAGTTTTGGAGCTTATGGTTTTTTTCTATCACTTAATCTTTTTGTTTTATTTTTCTTTTTGGAAATTGCAGTGATCCCAAAATATTTATTAATCGGAATTTGGGGAAGCGGCAAAAAAGAATATGCTGCTAATAAATTAGCGCTAATGCTTATGGGCGCTTCTGCATTGGTTTTGGTAGGGATGCTTGGATTATATTTTAGTAATTCGCAAAGAACTTTCGATTTAATAGAATTATCTCAATCAGAAATTCCGGTTTATATACAACGCATTTGTTTTCCATTATTGTTTGTAGGTTTTGGCGTATTCACTGCTCTATTTCCTTTTCATACATGGGTTCCCGATGGGCATTCATCCGCGCCCACAGCAGGTTCTATGTTTTTAGCCGGTATATCTATGAAGTTAGGGGGTTATGGCTGTTTGCGCGTAGCCGTGTACCTTATGCCCATTGCTGCAAAAGAATATGCGAATATAATTATCGTGCTGTCAACGATTGCCATTTTATATGGAGCGTTCGCAACTATGATGCAGAAAGATCTTAAATACATGAATGCTTATTCTTCCATCAGTCATGTGGGTTTTGTTTTATTTGGCATTGGTATGTTAACCCAAACTGCCATAACGGGCGCAGTAATTCAAATGGTAAGTCATGGCGTAATGACAGCTCTTTTTTTTGCAGTGATAGGAATGATTTATGAACGCACCCACACCAGGCAAATAAATGAAATGGGCGGCTTGCTGAAAGTAATGCCATTTATTACAACGGTATTTTTTATTGTGGGATTCTGTTCGTTGGGATTACCCGGCCTCAGTGGTTTTGTGGCTGAAGTAACTGTGTTTATGGGCGGTTGGGAACATCCTGATTTTTTTCATCGCTTTGCAACTGTTTTAGCATGTATGAGCATTGTAGTAACTGCAGTATATATTTTACGCGCCATCAGCAAAACGGCCATGGGACCAATTAAAGAAAGTTATTTGAATTTAAAAGATGCCAGGTGGAATGAAAAATTAGCGGCAATTATTTTGGTAACAGGAATATTAGCTATTGGCATTGCGCCTTTTTGGATAAATGATTTAATAAAGCCCGGCGCAGAAATTATTATGCAGAAATTATCAATGCCGCATTAAAATAATTTGAATGAATGAATTTTTTATATTGATGAAACCTGAGTTGATGATAACAGTTATCATTTTTATATTGCTGTTTATAAAATTGAGCGGCACAATAAAAAATGATTTGCTTTTATTAATTATTCAGGTTTTGTTGTTGTTAAATTTTTTGGCGGCATTTTTTTTCAATACATCGGGTATTCTTTTCGATGGCATGTATCATACCGATGAATTAATTGCATTTCAAAAATGCATTTTGAATTTTGGCGTGTATCTTATTTCTTTATTATTTGCTGATTGGTTTATGAATACCGAACATTTGTCTGAATTTTTTTTATTGATGCTGTCTTCCTTGCTGGGACTGGATTTCCTTATTTCGAGCGGCAATTTTTTGATGTTTTTTTTATCGCTTGAACTGGCAACTATTCCACTGGCGGCGATGAGTAATTTTGATCTTGAAAAAAAAATATCTTCAGAAGCTGCTATGAAAATGATCTTATCGTCAGCTTTTTCTTCGGGTATTTTTTTGTTTGGCATTTCTTTAATTTATGGCGCCACCGGCACTATCAATTTTACTGAACTTCCCGCACAGCTCAACGGAAATTTTTTACAAATACTTGCTTTGGTATTTGTAATAACTGCATTCGCATTTAAGTTATCCATCGTTCCTTTTCATTTATGGACGGCAGATGTGTATGAAGGTTCCCCAATTGCAGCCACTTCTTTTTTATCAGTAATTTCAAAAGGAGGTGTTGCATTTGTTTTTATTTCGGTGTTGTATAAAGTATTTCAGCCAATGCATGAAGTTTGGTATAATATAATTATGCTTTTATCAATCATAACGATGATTGTTGGAAATCTTTTTGCATTGCGACAACAAAACATAAAACGCTTTCTTGCTTTTTCATCTATTGCGCAAATGGGTTTTATTTTAGTGGGCGTTTCGGGTAATTCTCAGCAGGGAACATCTTCGGTTGTTTATTTTATTTTAATTTATATTTTATCCAACCTTGCTGCATTTGGCGTTGCGGCGGCCATTTCATCACAAACAGGAAAAGAAAAAATTGACGATTATAAAAATTTGTATAAAACCAATCCGGTATTGTGCTGGGTAATGGCGCTGGCTTTATTTTCTTTGGCCGGCATTCCGCCGCTTGCCGGTTTTTTTGGTAAATTATTTTTATTAAACGCGGGCGCATCTAATGCTAATTATGGATTTATTCTTTTTGCTGCGTTAAATATGATTGTATCGTTGTATTATTATTTAAAAGTAATACGATCAATGTTTATGGATAAAAATGAAAACCCTTTAGAAAAAATAAATATTCATCCATCAACTAAATTTGCATTGATCATTTGTTCTGCCGGCATTATATTGGCAGGAATGTTAAGCTGGATTTATGATTATATACAATCATTAAGTTAATAGTTATGGCAATAAATAAAAATCATTTGTTTGAAGAATTGAACGGAATAAAATGCGGAATTGTTGAAAAAGATGTATCTGCAGAAAGAGTTGCTTTTTTAAAAAAAATATTAGCATATAATGGATTTGAAGTGGTGGTAGTTCCTTCGCCTCCTCCAAAAGCAGCCCCGGCGCAGGTTACAAAAGATTCAACAGAAATTGCAACAACACCTTCTCCTGTTGCTGAAACATTTATTGTAGGCGTAACTGATTATACATTTAATCCCATCAATGCCATTTTTGGAAGGCTTTTAAAAACTCCCGATGGGCATGTAATTACATTAGCTTATTGGGAACAGAAAGAAAATATAAGCCATGATGAAGTCCCTTATTTTGAAAAAAGAAAGGCTTAATTTCTTTGTATCGAATAAAATATTATTCTGCCATACTTTTAATATTGCTTATTAATTTTTGGCCACGAACCAAAATCCTCAACCCTCTTCTTTTTAAAGAAATGTCGGGGCGTTTTTTTATATTATCATCCATACCTTTTTTGTAGCTGGCAATGATATTATGATAAGATAAAATGCCAATTACTTTATTATTTTCTTGAGATAAAACAGGCAATACGTCTAAATTTTCTTTTGCCATTAATTCTACTGCAGTTCGCAGGCTGTTATCAACATGCACCGAAATATTTTTTCGTTTTATGAGCGCTCCTGTTAAAGTATCTGCTTTATGCATTTTATTAAACAAATTAGAGGAGCTTACAATGCCTTTGTATTCGCCGTTTTTATTTGAAACTATAAAATAATTACTTTTATAATCCGGTTCTTTGTCAAGCCAATTCAGTACTTCACTTACGGGCGTGTCGTCGCTGATGATAAGACCGTTTTTTTCCATTACATTTTCTACCGTAATTTTTTCAAGAATATCCGGCTCATACGAATCGGGTGTTTTTACACCTCTTCTTGAAATCTTTTCAGTCATAATAGTACTTTCCATAAAAAAGTACGATACAATATAAGATGCTCCGCATGTGGCAAGCAATGGCAATAATGCATTGGATTGATGCGTGGTTTCCAATGCAAAAATAATAGAAGTTAAAAATGCCCGTGAGGCTCCGGCAAATAAAGCCGACATGCCCACTAATGCAGCCAGCGGCAAACTAACTCCCGATGCAGGAAATAAATAAATTACAAAACTTCCCAAAAGCACACCTGTAGCGCCTCCTATCGTTAATAACGGGGCAAGCGTTCCACCAGAAGTACCGCTACCTAATGCAACTGCCCACGAAATAAATTTAAGCAAACAAAGATTTAGTATAATACGCATCGTGAGGTTTACAGAAAGTATATCGGTAATATTATTGTAACCAACGCCAAGCGTACGCGGAGAAAAATAACCAATGATGCCAACTGCTAAACCGCCGATTGCCGGCCACCACATCCAATGTATAGGAAGTTTTTCAAAACCATCTTCAATTAAATAAACAATTTTTGTAACTGCTACCGAAAAGAAACCAATTACAACTCCCATAACACTATACGCCGCAAGCGCAGTGTTGGAAGGTGTTTCGATCAGTTTGCTCATTTCAAATACAGGGCCTGCGCCAAATAATAAATGATGCCCCGCAGCGCCCGTTATACAAGCTAATGCAACAGGAATGATAGAACGTGGAGAAAATTCAAAAAGCAATAATTCTATTGCTAAAAAAATACCGGCTACGGGGCTTCCAAAAATGGCAGCCATGCCCGCCGTAGAACCGGCAGCTAATAATATTTTTCTTTCGTTGTGTGTTATTTTTAAAAGCTGTCCCAAGGTGCTTCCTAAAGCGCCGCCGGTAGCAATGATCGGTCCTTCGGCGCCAAACGGGCCACCAGTGCCGATTGCAATAGCGGATGAAATTGGTTTTAAATAAGTAACTGTTGGTTTTATTTTACTTTGATTGGTTAAAATTTGTTCCATGGCTTCGGGAATGCCGTGCCCTCTTATTGCTTTTGATCCAAATAATGCCATGAGACCTACAACAATTCCACCAATAACCGGGATTATGATTACATATAAACCAATTGAATTATTGGCAGGGCTATTACCGGCAATAGACCAATTGCCATAAAAAGAAATATTGGTAACAAGATTAATTAAATAAATTAAAAATTTTGCAATGAAGCTGATGCAAATGGCTACTATTACAGACAGAAACGATATGGTGAGCACCCTGTTTTTGTCAGCAATTACAGGGCGGGGAATGCTTTCAGCCTCGAGAGTGGGTTGCAGGGAAATTGAAATAGGTATTCCATTTTCAGGTCTTTCATATTTTTTCATGAATCTCTTTCTGTTCTTTTGCGTGCAAAAATATGATATAAATCATGTTTTGTAAATTTTAATCCATTTACACTTTAGATAATTTGATGCAAAACTTAAATTTTTTTTGATAAAATATATTTAAAGAATATCATTGAATTGGAAAGTGGCCGGTGAGGACACGGGCCACGGTTAACGCTAATTTATTAATTATATTTGTACAATGGTAAAAAATAAGAAAGAGGACAAGAAACCAGCAAAAGAATCATCTAATCTCTTTCACAATATTATGGCTGCATCTGTAAAAAGAAATCCTAAACCAAAAAGAAAGACAATAAGAAAAATAATAAAAAATAATTTATGGGTTTAGAAGATTTAATAAAAGATAGCAATGTTCAAAGATTTGGTTTATTTTTCTGGGTTATGCTATCTGGCATAACAGTATTAATAGTTTCAATTCCTCATGGTTTCGGTTATCGCTATGGCGGTTTAGGTTTAATATTATTTATCGGGGGTGCAGCAGGTTACTGTATTTCAGAATTAATGGATAGGATTTCTGCTCATATATTTAAAAAAGTAGAAAATGGTAAAACAATTATTATACCCCCCTTATGGTTTCATATTTTAAATATACTTTTTAAAGCAATAGTATTTACAGCTATTTTTATAGTTATACAATATTATTATGGTTTTTTCCCACCTTCTGCCTACATGCCTAAATATTAAAAAAATATTTTTTTATGGTCTTATGGTCTAACTCGTATATAGTTATCTGTCCCCGCCAACGCAACACTGGCAACGTTAATCGCCTCACGGGTTTATTGAATATATTTTTTTAAAAATTATTGAAAACATACACATTGAAAATATAAAAGCATTTGTTTTGTAACCTTTTGTTTTTTATTTACTCAATACTATAAATAAAAAATAATTAAATTAAAGCTAATGGATCAAAATGGAAATATTTTTTCAGCAGGGTTTGATGAAATAGAATTAAAAAAAATAAATAGCATTACAAACGAACGATTACAGCATATTAATGAAGCTGAGCCAGATGATGAAACTAAAATAAAATTAATCAGCGATCATTTTAAACAAATCATGTTACTTCTTGGGCTGAACATGCACGACGATAGTTTGAAACAAACCCCTCATCGGGTGGCTAAAATGTATGTAAAAGAAATGTTCAGTGGATTGCAAATAAAAAATAAACCAGTTATTACTCTTTTTGAAAATAAATACCAGTATAACCAAATGCTGGTTGAAAAAAATATTACCATTTATACTTGTTGCGAGCATCATTTTGTTCCGATCGCCGGAAAAGCGCATGTGGCCTACTTTTCAAGCGGAAAAATTATTGGCTTGTCAAAGATCAATCGCATTGTGGAATATTATTGCAAAAGGCCACAAGTACAAGAAAAACTTACCAACCAAATTGCTGAAGAACTGAAACGGGTGTTGCACACTGAAGACGTTGCTGTGGTTATTGACGCCGTGCATTTTTGCGTTGCATCGAGAGGAGTGAAAGATACCAACAGCAGCACAATCACTTCTTTTTATGGAGGTAAATTTTTATTGCCTGAAATAAAAAATGAATTTTTAAATGCAATCGGTTAATGCATTAAAATTATTTTTTTGAATTTTGTATAAAAATAAATAAGTTGTAACCTTCTGCCAGTTATTTACTCTATATTAATTGAGTTATTTTTTTAAAAAAATCAATTTTAAAAATAGAAATAGTAATGATGAATTATGGCTTTGCATATAAGAACACACTGCAGTTTCCCGACAAAGAGATTATAAGTGAAATTATATCGGGCAATACAGCATTGTTTGAATTATTAATTCGCAGGTACAATCCGGATTTGTATAAAGTAGGAAGAGGTTACGGTTACAATCACCAGGATACGGAAGACCTGATGCAAGAGGCTTTCATTAATATTTTTCAAAACCTTGCTAAGTTTGAAAACCGCTCATCTTTTAAAACATGGATAATAAGAATTATGCTCAACCAATGTTATCATAAATCTAAAAAAATAAATTACCTCATCAATAAACCTGCTGTGGAAATATCTGTGAATAAAAAAACCGGTTCCATGTTTCTTACCACAAGCCATGATAATCCGGATAGCTCTTTTATTAATAAAGAATTAAAAAATGTAATTGAAGCTGCTTTAAAAAATATTCCTGAAGATTACAGAATTACATTTACGCTGCGGCAGCTTACCGGCTTGAGTGTGGCCGATACTGCTGAGTTACTCAACATCACTTCATCGAATGTAAAAGTAAGATTGAACCGCGCTAAAATGATGCTGCGAAAAGAAATAGAAAAAATTTATTCGCCTGAAGATATTTATGAATTTAATCTTACCTATTGCGATAAAATAGTAAATGCAGTAATGAAAAAGATACTTTAAAAGCCATTATCAATTCCGTTATTTTTTTGCTCAAATTTTTATCTCCCTTTTGTAACCTTTCCTTAAACAGTTACTCCAATAGGTTATAAACAAATAAAAAAATAAAAAATTATGAAACAGTTTATGAAATTAAATATGGCTATAGTTGTATGCTCAATTATAGTTTTTGGATCTGCGTATGCACAAAAAAATCCTAAACTAACAGATCCTGAAATAGCTTCTGTAGCAGTTACGGCTAATCAAGTAGATGTTAACTATGCCAAGATTGCATTGACCAGATCAAAAAATTCAGATGTATTAAAATTTGCACAAACAATGAGCGACGATCATACTGCGGTAATTAATCAGGCTGTGGCATTGGTTACAAAATTAAAAGTTACTCCAAAAGACAATGCAGTAAGCCGTAAACTTTTATCTGATGCAGAAAAAACAAAAAAACAATTGATTGCAAAACCTGCAAAAGCTTTTGATAAAGCATATATAGATAATGAAGTTGCATATCATAAGGCGGTTATAAGCACCGTGGAAGGTTTGTTAATTCCTCAAGCTCAAAATGCAGAATTAAAAAAATTATTACAGGATGTAGTACCTACTCTAAAGGCTCACCTGGCACATGCGGAAATGCTACAGAAAAAGATTGAAAAGAAATGATTAATAATTTTAAACTTGGAGGAATAATATTTATTTATCTGTTTCTCCTTTTTTTCATAAATGGTTGCACCACACCTGAAGAGAATGCCATCAATAAAGGTCCCGAAGTTTACACAGTGGAAATTAAAAACATGAAATTTCAGCCCGAAGAACTTACCGTAAAGAAAGGCGATACGGTTATTTGGGTAAATCACGATATAGTAACTCATTGTGTAACGGAGGAACTAACTAAAGCATGGACTTCAGGTAAAATTGCAGCGGGTGGCTCATGGAAAATGGCGGTGGAAAATAGCTACAATTATTTTTGCGCCATCCACGAAGTAATGAAGGGTAAAATAATTGTACAGTAAAAATATATTCTGTGCATTTTTAATAAATAATTTCTTTAAAAAAATTAATTTGTAAATTTTGTAACGCATTAATATAGTATCTAAAAGATACCATTAACTTTTATTTTCATCTTTTTCATAATTTAGTTTGCCATTTATAATTCTTGCAGGCGATGTGTAAGTATGTTCGGTTGCTTTTTCAATACCCATTATATGCATTACTTTCCATCCTTGCCATTTTAAATAATCCGAAACCATGGAGCGATGGCAGCGCCACCACAGCGCTTCAGAACACATAAAAGCAGTGTGTTGCTGGAGCGCCATTTTTTCAAGTTCCTGTATTCCTTCTGCAAATGCATTTGTTTCCATATAATCGGCATAAGCACGAAATGCGATGTGCCGCCATCCAGTATTTTTTGAATCCGGATTTGCTTTTCTTCTTCCACCAAGATTTTTTATATGAATATATTTAATTCCATTTTGAGGTAATGAAATCTGCAACGCTTCTTTATTGAAGTGAGGAAATTTTCGCGAACCGGGAAAGCTCCTGATGTCGGCAAGTAATTTAATCCGGAACGATTGAAGCATTGCAATAAAATCTTCTAAAGAATGCGTTGAGTGGCCAATAGTCCATACTTCTTTATTCATAATTTTTTTCCAGTATTTCAGGCTGATGCAATTGAAAAGTTTAATGATTGTGTTTAATCTATTTAATCCTATAAATTTTTATACTTTGTAATTTAAATCCTCCTTTTATTATTTTAATAACTAACCTGTTAATTCCTTTTGAAAGAAAAATATTTTTTAAAGTTACTGTTGTCCATTCATCTTTATCAGTAGAAGGAAGATTAATTTCTTTAACGATTTTGCCATTGGAAGTGATAGAGATTTTTCCATCTGATTTGCCTCCTTCATAAGAAATAATAAAATTATAGTTTCCGTTTTTCGAAACATTGATAGTGTATTGTAGCCATTCACCATTTTCAATATCGCCTACATAATAAGTATTTTCTTTTGAAGAATCTTTATAAATATCAACTCCATCGTTGCGATACACATGGCCGCGATTGCCGGTGCCACTCACTCCTGAAGTGCGATAGTTGGCAGTATCCATATCAAAATATGCAGCTCCGTTTCTTCCCAAATCATAATCTACTGCGTTTATGGTTACATTATTTTTTAAATTATAAGAATGATATGGAATGGTTTTGTCAGAAAATGGCTGACGAAACATAGCATCAATTACATCTTTATGAAAAATATTATTTTTCATTTTTGCAGATTGGGTTAGTTGAAGTAGCCCTTTGTAAGCATTTTTTTCATTTGGCTTTTCACCGTTTCCGTTTAAATAATTTTTTACTGAATCATAATTAATATTTGATTTTATTTCCAAAGGATTATTAGCGCCCATTTTTTTTAACGGCCACATACTCCATCCGATATTATTTTTTTCGAGCAACCGAATTTCTTCGGTGTACCAAACATTAGAGTTTTCTCCGGTTTCTCCAAGCCATACCGGAACATTGTATCTATTTCTTGCATCAAGTATGCGTTGAATATTTTCAGGTTTATTATAATCCCAATACTTATGAAAACTCAACACCATATTTTTATCCCAGGTTGGTAAAATTCCATTGTAATTATTTCCCCACCCATTGCCTTCAATAATAATGATGTGATTGGTATCAACCGAACGAATGGCATTTGTTATTTGCTGAAATAATTTTTTTATTGCAGCATTATTTTTTTCTTTTAATCCATTCTTATCATTTATTGGATCGGTAAATCCCCAATTAGGCTCATTTAAAATATCATAACCTCCAATCCATTTTTCATTTTTATAACGCGTTGCTAATTTTTTCCAAAGCGCAATTGTTTTTTGCTGGTTGGCTTCGCTTTGCCAAAGCGAAGGCTTGCTGCTATCACGATCAGAAATATTCAAATCATTCCCCTGGCCGCCGGGCGCTGCGTGCAGGTCGAGAATTAAATAAATGCGATTGACTTTGCACCATGCCAGTAAACTATCGGTTAAAATAAAACCTTTGTTAAGCCATGTGTTTTTTCCGGCAACAGGTTCTTCATCAACGGGCAAAGTAAAAAGATTATAATGAATAGGCAACCGCACAGAATTAAAGCCCCAGGCATGCATGGAATCCATATCAATTTTACGAATGAAATTATGCAGCCAAGCATTATAAAATTCTTTCGTTTCTTTAGTGCCAATCAATTCTCTAATTCTTTTTTTTATTTTATTTTGTTGTGCATCTTTATAAACGCCCAGCATGTATCCTTCCTGAAGCATCCAGCCGCCAAGGCCTTCGCCTCTTAATAAAATATTTTGGCCTTTTGCATTTACAATTTCTTTTCCATCAGCTTTTAAAAAACCTTGCGCAGATAATGTATTAAAAAAAATATTGCAGGCAAGAAAAAGAATGATGTATTGAAATTTTTTTTTAGCCGATAAATTTTTTTTCATAAGAATTTATTTTTTGCAGAGGTTATAAATATCTATTACTTTTCGTGTGTGCATTACCGTTAGTTACTTGTAACAAAGTAAAATAAAGATAAAATTAATGAAGAATAATTATTTGTTTCTTCTGATAAAAAAAGCCGAACAATGATAAAACTGTTCAGCTTTTTATTATAAAAAATTTATAAAAATGCGTCATTAAGCAAAATCCTTAGTTCCAATTGATGCAATTTCAATATTAGTTTTTTCAGTTTTAGTTCTTCTTACAAGCCTATCAATCCAATAAATAAGAGCAAATGCAACTAAATTGAAACTCATTTCTGTTCGATCATATTGACGATTTATGTTAAAATCAAACTTTAAAATGCCAAAATCAATTTTAACATCAATAGAATTTGACAAGTCAAGCCCGATTGATAAATAAAATCCAGCAACATAAATAAAAGCAAAACCGAAAACTGCAAAACCTATTAACTGTAAAAACTGATTTATTAAAGAATGCTTCAAAGCGTTGGCTTTATGTTTCAAACAAAGTATCCCGCAGAAAATTGAATATGCAAAAAACAAAAACATAAAAAAATAAATCAGAATATTTAGCGCTAAAAATTGAACAGGATTAAAAAATGAATAAAGAATATTTAAAACGCCAATACATCCGCCAAAAACTTGATACCATCCGATTTTTAAAATGTCAGATTTGGTTTTTGTTGTCATTCTCTTACTTATGGTATTTAAGTCCATTGCATACACTCAATTTAAAGTTTTCGTGTACGCGTTACCGTTAGGTTCAGCCTACCTGCTTCAATATTTCGCGGCTTGAGGTTCGCACTAATGGTTTGAATCTTTCATACCATTTTTTCCATTCTTCTTCATTCAGGCTGCTCGTCATTGATTTTTCATAATCTGAAAGCGTATCGAAACTTAATTCCATTATCATCCGGTACGAATCGCCGGTAAAGTCTGTTAGCAATCTAAGACTGTTGGTGTCCGGAAGCATTTTTTTATTTTTTGCCTCATCAAATAATGCTTTGGCATCTTTATACTTTCCGAATTGTAAATTAAAAATGTCTCTTACAATAAACATAGCTGTAAGTTTTAAAATGTGAAGAAATACAGGCCACGGATGGGCTATAAATTTAAAAATAAAAAATCTCAATTACAACGTTTCATAATCGAAAATTTTTTTGAGAGGGTCCTGTAATCATCATTTCAGTTTTGCTATTTGATCTTTATAAAACTGAACGGTTGCAATTATATCCGGCACGCTGTGATACCAGTTGGATTCATGTTCTATCGAAAACATTCCGTTGAAATGCTGGCGTTTCAGCTCCTGGAATATCGGCGCAAAATCAATTACTCCTTTTCCCACAACAGTATCTGCGGCATGAACGTCATCAAACTTTACCACATCTTTTAAATGCACGCCAAATACATGTCCTTCTAATTTTTTAAGCGCATCAACAGGGTTTACACCATTTCGCGCCCAATGCCCCAGGTCGGCGCAGGAGCCAATGTTAGGATGGCCAACGGTTGCAGCCAAAACTGAATCAGGGCTCCAGTATGCATTGGGTTTTGGATGATCGTGAATAGCAACTTTAATTCCATAAGCGCCGGCCATGCTATCTACCATGTCCCATTGATTTTTGAGCGGCTCGGCAGTTATGTAACTCAATCCAAATTCTTTTGCAAGATCAAAAGCCTGTTTCCATTCTTCTTTTGTTTTCGGAACAATTACGCCCATGGCAACAATGCTGATTCCTTTTTGTTGCAGAAGTTGTTTTAGTTTGGCTTTACTATCATTGCTCATGCGCACGCCGAAGCTATCTTTCATTCCTGCGCCGAGTGGTTGTCCCCAAAATGCTTCAATATATTTTACGCCGCAGCTATCTACTTTATCGAGGGCTTCTGCAAAAGGAAACATTCTGAATGACCACATCTGAATGCCGATTTTCCAATTGTCGGTTACATTGTTTGTGTCGGAAACTTTCATGGCAGTTGAATCTGTGTTTGTGTTGGTTGATGAAGTTGATGATGTGCATTTGGTTAAAATAAAAATGCACATACAACTTAAGAAAATAAAAGCAATCTTTTTCATGGAATGTATTTTTTTTAATTAAAAGTACAGGCAAGATACTTATTAATCAGAAAAAATATTTTGTTTAAAAATTGAAGAAATTATTTTTAAGAACTGTAAGATTCATTTTTTTATAAAAAAAAAAGTAAAAACAATACAGCCCTTGGTGTCTCACCAACGGCTGTGGCTCGCCGTGGACAGTGTCCACACCGCCCGCTTTTGAGGAACATGGAGCTTCATTTCTTTTTATTTTAAAAATTTAAAACATAATAAAAAGTACCTATGCTGCGTTATATAATTGAAATCAAAAAATAGATTTTACTAACCAAATCCCCCTGGAAACAGGGGTTTTTTATTTTGCAAACATTTTATTTAAAATAAAAACTTACTTTTTCTTTTTCTTCTTTGAAGCTTTGGCGCGTTTATTAAACTCAAGCGCAAGGCCAATCCAATAGTCAAAATCTTTTTTTGTTTTCATTCCCTCTTCGTTAACGTAAACATAGCCTCTGCATTCTCTGCCTTTCATTATAACCGGGCGGCAGCCATTTTTTTCAACAGATGCTTCATGCAAAGAAGGGTCAATCCGGCACATCAATTCATTATCGCCTGCACTGATGCACATTTTATTGTTTACCATAAATGTAATACCGCGAAACATTTTTTTCTCTTCTACATTAGTAATGTGCGAAAGAGCAGAACGAACTTTATTGGTTAATTTTTCATTATATGCCATAGTTGTGTGGTATAAATTTTTAAAAAAATTATGCTTTATTATACACTTTCAAAACGGGCTCGCGAAGAACATTTGCTTCATTGGTGCAATGCCAGTAAATAATATTTGCAATTTCTTCGGGCGTTACCCAATTGCTGAAAGTAGCGTCAGGCATGGCTTTTCGGTTAGGCGCAGTATCAATGGTGCCGGGCACTACAACTGTTGTAACTACATTTTTTTCTTTTGCTTCGTCGTTCATCAATTCGGCAAGATGAAAAATAAGCGACTTCGACAAGCTGTATGCAATCATCCCTTTTCCATTCTTTGCATGAAGTCCCGGCTTTGACCCGATCAAAAAAATTCTACCGTTGTTTTGCTGCATCATTTGAATGAATATATAACGGGCAGGATTATACGCAGTTTCAAAATTCAGTTTATATTGTTTGTAAATATCGCTTGTGCTTGTATTAGCAATGGCGCCCATGGCAAAACCGCCAGCGGTAAGTATGGCTGCATCAATTTGGTGATGTTTTGCAATTACTGCATCAATAAATTTTTTTGATTCTTCTTCGTTCCCGAGGTCAACAATAATTTTCTCAAATTTATCTTCAGGGAAATGAGTGGAAGCTTCTTCATTTGGTGCTGCAGTGCCGATTACAAAATATCCTTCCTTAATAAATTTTTTTACTACTGCTTTTCCAAGGTTGCCGAAAGCCCCTGTTACAACTGCTATCATTTTAATTTATTTTTTTTCAAAATATAATTTATCAGGTCGTTTAATTGCGGGCATTGGATTAATCTTTTATCAATCCGGCGCAGCAAAGTATCCGACATGAACCAATTCATTGCATAAGGCGGTTCTTTATTATACCTTGTATGTAATGCATCATGATTCCATTCGGTGGTATCTTCATATAAAGAGATTCGTTTATAAATTGCCGGATGGCCGCCATATTTATTAATGTCGCTAATATAATTAATAAGCCGAATATCATTTACCGTTGTTTGCATATCGTAAGCGCCTTCAATGGTAACGATGGGGCTAAGCAAATCATTTTTAATGGGGGCCACCGGCACAATATTGCTTGAATCGGCATTTACAGGGCTGTTTACAATGTGCAATACTATAAATCGTAATTTTTTTATTTGCGTGTACGCATCACCGTTAGTAAGGCTGTCTTCTTTCTCAATATTCAAAATGCCGCGTATCGTTTCCTGAATAACGCCTGCCCCCGAATTATCGAAATAGCCACCATCTACAAAATAACTATCGCCAATTCTCCCGGCAGGGCTTAAGTAAGGAAACCGTGCGCCAAGAATGGCGCCCGTTGTAAGGCTAATGTCGTTATTACTATTTAATAAATGCAACACATCAATTCTTTCATTATAAACTCCTGAATCTGGCTTAAGGTTGGTAACAATTCCGGGGTTCCCGTCTTGCATTCTTGTAGTGTTTACAAAAAGTATGGGCAAATAAATTTTGCCATTTTTTATTGCTGGAAATTTTGATAAGGTATCATAAAAGGGAACTTCATAACTGCTGTCATTTTTATTGTGCGAAGATTCTTCAAAAGATATTTCCAATGCTGCAGCCCTGTCTTTAGCGGCGCTTACATGAAATATATAATTGAAAAAATCGGGGCCAAGCATACGGGCAACCGTGTAGGTAAAGTAATCTTGTTTTAAAAAATTTTTTGCTGATGCTTCATACTTTGCATCAGTATGCAATTGTTTATTTCTTAACAATGAAAAAAAAGTAGCCACCCCTACTCCACCCCCGGAAGTTCCTGAAAGGCAAAATATATGATTGGAAAACCTGTTGGATGTATCGTAAGCAAGAGACACATCTTCAAGCCGGCCCAAAACTCCGGCAGTCCAGTAACCGGAACGGGATGCGCCTCCGTTGCTCATTACAAAATACACATCATACTTTGCAGAATCGGGAAGCGCTGCAATGTTTCTATCGGCAAGCCATGTTCGGAGATAACTTTTTAAATCGGGCCGCACTTCATAAGTATTATTTGCGTGCAGGTTAATCGTTCTTACATAATGTGTTTCGCCAAAACCAAGTATAAACGCTAATAAGAATAAAAGAAAATGAAAGTTCACTTTATACTTTACCGAAAACGCAGCTACAAAATTTCCAAATGCAAGCAATACACCAAAAGCGAGGATGATAAAAGGAAAAGGTCCGATGCTTCTTGCAAATGAAAGCCAGATGATGGATGCAATGTATAAAATAATACCGGCAGCGCTGATAAATACAAACCATTTGAAATAACCGCTCTCTGCTTTCGGTATATAAAGGTAATTCATGAATCTTTCAAACAACATAGGTTCTTTGCGCAATTGTTTTTGTGTAAGCGCGATCTGCTGCGCTTTTTGCCGCACCTGCACTCTGCGGAGATTGGTATATAAAATAAAAACAACATGAAAAAGCAGCAACAAACCAAAAAGGGTGAGAATATAAATTTTGGGAAATAAAGATGCTATTACTATAAACGCGCTAAATAAAAACAACAATGCATAAAACCATTTGGTAAATGCGGGTTTTAGTGCAAGTTTATTTTTTGCCCATTCATTTATATAACGAAGTATTATTAATGAAATGAAAAAAATAATCCAGGCCGCTTTAAGTGAAATGGCGTACAAAAAAGCCGGAGACTGCAACGTAGCAAGTTCTAATATTAAAAAACATATATTGCCAATAATGCGCGGAAACCTTTCAAGAAAACTTTTTCCTGTTTCAGAAAAAGGATACGGCTCCGTATATTTTTTAACACCAACCTCGCCGGCAATTATTTTATCATCTTCTTCCTGCGTTGCTTTTTTTATGTAAGAAATAATGCGTGATGAATACCAACTTACATATACCCAAAAACCGATTGCCACAAAAAATATAATGCGTGTATAATTTAATGAGAAAATAGTTCTTGACTTATTTTCTGTAAAGGCAATGATAATATCTTTTCCCTGCCCCAGCATCCAGAAACAAAAAATAGAAAGCAATAAAAATATTATTGCAGGAAAATAAAGCCATATTGATTGTAACAGCCGGGAAATAAAAAGTAATACTCTTGATAAAAACTGCTTCATGAATTTGCAGTAGTGGGGTTATAAAAATAATTAGCCTAATTTAATCAAAGATTTTTTTAAAAACAATGATAATAGTAAAGACAAAAATTTTATGAGTTGAAGTTGACAGTTCATAGCACATTCAAACATATTTGAAATAGATTAAATTTTTTTGAATTGCAGCCTTCTCTTATATTTGCACTCCCAAAAATAAAGGGAGCATAGCTCAGTTGGTTTAGAGCATCTGCCTTACAAGCAGAGGGTCCGCGGTTCGAACCCGTGTGCTCCCACAAATTACTTTCCTTCTTTTGCCATTTTTTGTGAATGCAATTTTCACCCTGATTATTTTCTTCTTAAAAAATATTGCTCTCTAATTTTGTTTGATAATTATTACCCGTTTTACAAACAGTAATGATTTAACTTTAAAATCATTTTTAATTTTAATTTTTTAAAACAAAATAATTATGCGCATACTTATTGATATGGATGATGTGTTGGCAGACGCGGTGAGCCGCTTTCTTGAATGGTATGAAAGAGATTTTGGCGTGCATTATACTAAAGAAGATATTAATGGAACCAAGCTCCAGCTCATCGTTCCGGAACCACATCGCAAGGCAGTAAAAGAATATCCCCATCATAAAGATTTTTTTAAAGACCTTCCGGTTATTGAAAACAGCATTGAAGTAGTAAAAGAATTGAATAACACTTTTGAAATTTACATTGCTTCCGCTGCTATGGAATTTCCATATTCATTGCCTCATAAAAATAACTGGCTCGATGAACATTTTCCTTTTATACACTGGAAGCAACGGATTTTTTGCGGCGATAAAAGCATACTAAAAGGTGATGTGCTGATTGATGATCATGATTTCAATCTTTCTGTTTTTGATGGAAGGCCCATCATCTTTACCTCTCCGCACAATGTAAATGAAACAAAATATGAAAGAATCAATAACTGGCTGGAAGCAGAAAAATTATTTGATTTAAAATAAATCGGTTGTTACACGTAAATTACCTACGTGAAAAACACAAACAAAAAACGAATCAACAGAAAAATTTTCAGGCCAATTTCGTATTTATACTTTCTTTTTTTGACGATAAAATTTATTATTAATAAAATTTTACCCAACGAACAATTATTTTTTAAAAAAGTAGTTATTATATTAATGTTAGTAATTATTTTTTAATTCAATTGTTCTATGTCTCCGATTAGTATCCTTTTTATTTTAGTTGCATTTCTTGCATTGTGTTTTCGCAGCCTAACGTTATTTTCTGATTTCGCCAAAAAGAAAAAGAAAGATCCTTTTTTGGAATTAAGCCGCGAAGGAACTGCAAACGATCTGGTTTTTTGCAGCCAGGAAATGTTGCAAAATAAAGTAATTGGCATTGATGGCATCCATCGAAAAATTATGATACTCGAAAAAATCAGGAATAAATACAACTGCTCATTAATATCGCTCAATGATGTGCAAAATTGTAAACTGGTAACGCGTTACGTATCTTCTGATAACGATGCAAAAAATGCTTCTCCTAAAAAAAATTTATTTGCCATAGAACTTCAATTTGAATTTAAAAATCGCGCCGAAGCCGCATCCATCATCTTTTACGACAGCCTGGTTAATACAGCAAGAGAGCTTGTATTATTAAAAGCAAAAGCAGAATACTGGAGTGTAATGCTTTCTAAAATGATTGCAAAGCCTGTAAAAGTGCGTGCATAAAATAAACTGTTTAAAAAGTATTATTTCACACAAAGTAGCGAAGTAATTAAGTTCGCAAAAAAAACTTAGCGGCGTTGTCATCTGGGTTTCCTGCCGCCAGCATGCGTGAAACCAAAACGATACAACGTGATGTTATTATCAATAAAAGTAACTGCATAAAACTTTCGTTTATTTTTATTTAATTTTTCTGAAATAAATTAAAGCATTATGCACCAGGTAGCCTCGATAGTTGTATCATTTTTTTTATCGCCTTTCAACTGGATTATCATTTTAATTATTGCAGGATTTCTTTTTCGCAAAGCCTCATCACGAAAGGCTTGCCGCACTGCTGCCTTATGTATTTTTATTGTATTCAGCAATCAATGGTTGCTGAATTGGTTTGCAAAACAATGGCAGCCTGCCCCTGTGGTTATTAATAAAAATAAAGTGTATAGTTGTGGTATTGTTCCCGGCGGTTTTGCAAGCCCCGATGAAAATGGCTATGGATATTTTAATGCTACTGCCGACAGATTTATACAAGCAGAGAAATTATATAAGCTCGGCGTCATTCAACATATTTTGATAAGCGGGGGAAACGGAAAAATGAATGATAATAATTTTCGCGAAGCAGCATGGGCAAAAAATGAATTGATGGCAATGGGAATTCCTGATTCGATAATTTTTGCAGAAGACCGCTCGAATGATACAAATGATAATGCGATGTATGCAAAAAAAATTTTGGATTCTTTGCATTTGCCATCTCCGTATCTTCTTATCACTTCTGCACGCCATATTCCAAGAGCCTTGCTGATATTTAAGAATGCCGGAATCAATGCAATTGGTTTTCCATGTAATTATTTGGATGGCAGAAGCGGATTTACTTTTTCATCGCTGATACCGCAGCCTTCGGTATTGCTGGCATGGGACAGTTATTTAAAAGAGATGGCAGGATACATTTGGTACAAACTAAAATAATTGAAAAGCTAATGTCAAAAAATGTTTTATTAATTTTTTTTTGCACAAATTAATTTTTTATAAATAGAAATGAAAATGTTTAATGAAATAATTAATCCGGAAAATCGTTTGTAAAGCATATTGAATAGAACATTTATATTCACACATCCAAAACTTAAATATTATGAGAATCATCAAAATTTTACCTGCTATTTTTATTATTATTCTTTTTGCTTCCTGCCAAAAAGAAAAAAGCAATGATCCGAATGATTCACCATTAGTAAAACTAAAAACTTATACAGAAGACTATTACGATGGCAGTACACACAACATTATTACCTTCAATGTTTCTTACGATAACAGTAACCGGATAATTAGCCTCATCTCTGCATCATCGCCCGGAGATAAATTTGTATTTCAATATTCAGGCAACAACTATACTATGGATTTATATAACTCCGGCACACTATCCATACACGAAGTATTTTTTCTTAACAGCAATTCATTAGTGGATAGCTCGTTTCAATATAACGATACCAGCGACTCTTCCACCGAAAAATATATTTACAACAGCAGCAAACAATTAATTACGCTGAAAGAATATGATTATTCAAAACAATATGGAAGTGATTTATGGAACGCTACTAATTATACCTACGATAACAATGGCAATGTGATAACAGAAACAGATGATTTTTCAACAACAACTTACGAGTATTACCCGTCTCTTTTAAACAATCTTCCACCTTTGGTTCCATATTACCAGGCAAGTAAAAATCTTGTAAAAACAGCCACTGTAAATAATGGCGGGGATATCAGTACATTAAATCATACTTATACTTTTGATGCGAGCAACAGGCTGAGCTCTGAAACAATAATTGCAGATACAGGCGAATCAGTTGTAAAAACATATACTTATTACTGATGAAATTTTTAATATTAGTGTGTTAATAAATATTCTTTCAGGCTTTCGTATTCCGCATTCATTTTTATACTTTCCTTTTTTAATGCTAATAAATTATTTACAACATCTGGAACCGGAACCTTTGCATGAATGATTGGCTCTACCACATCATAAAACTTTACGGGATGGGCTGTTTCTAAAAATATTCCTCTGTGATGGGGATGCTGATCCAAATATTTTTTTAATGCGACGTAACCCACTGCGCCATGCGGATCCAATAAATAATTTTTATTTTGATACACTTCTTTCAAAATATTTTTTGTTTCATCATCAGAAAAAGAATAGCTGCTCATTACATTTTTTAATGATTGAAATTCTTTATCAAACAACTCAAGTATGCGCACGAAGTTGCTTGGGTTGCCTACGTCCATTGCATTTGAAAGAGTTGCTATAGATTTTTTTGGAACATAATCTCCGGATTGTAAATATTCGGTGATAACATTATTTGCATTGCATGCAGCAACAAAATGACTAACGGGCAAGCCTGTACGAAAAGCCAACAGTCCTGCACAGATATTTCCAAAGTTGCCGCTGGGCACGCTTATCACGGGAGGGTTGTTTTTATCTTTCCATTGCTGGTAAGCAAAGAAATAATAAAACTGCTGCGGCAACCATCGTGCAACGTTGATAGAATTGGCTGATGTAAGAAATAATTTTTTATTTAAAACTTCATCTGCAAAAGCCTGCTTTACCATTTGCTGGCAATCATCAAATGTGCCATCAATTTCTAAAGCCCTAATATTTTTTCCTAAAGTAGTTAATTGCAATTCCTGCACCTTACTCACTTTTCCTGAAGGATATAAAATAACAACATCCACGCCATCCACATTATAAAAACCATTAGCAACTGCGCCACCTGTATCGCCTGATGTAGCAACTAGCACGATAATTTTTTTATTGCTATCTTTTACAAAATAACCCAAGCAACGGCTCATAAATCTTGCGCCTACATCTTTAAAAGCGAGTGTAGGGCCATGAAATAATTCAAGTGAAAAAATAGCTTCATCCACTTTTATTAAAGGAAAATCAAAGTTGATAGTTTCTGCTACAATTCTTGCCAGCTCTGCATTTGGAATTACATCGCCTACATAAGGTTGAATTACTTTAAAAGCAATTTCTTCTTTTGAATATTGATGGATATGATCAATAAAATTTTTATCAAGCGCAGGAATTTTTTCAGGAAAATATAAACCTTTATCAGGCGCCTGCCCTTTGATAGTCGCTTCTTTAAAATCTACTTTTGGTGAATTATTATCTGTGCTGAAATAAAGCATTTGGTGAATAGTGAATTGTGAATTGTTTTATTGTTGAATTGTTTTATTATTGAATTGCATATTGCCAATTGTCCATTGCATATTGTCAATTCAAATCAACTTTATCCCTTCATTATTAATTGTTGTAACATACGTATGATATTTCAAACCGGTATTATCATAAACATCTTTCATAATTTTTTCAACTTTTAATGCTGTGTTTTCTTTCTCGCACAACATAAAAATGGAAGGCCCTGAACCGGAAATGCCGCCACCTAACGCTCCCGCATAAACGCTTTTTGTTTTTACTTCATCAAAGCCGGGAATGAGCATACTGCGCACCGGCTCTATAATTACATCTTCTAATGAACGGCTTATTAATCCATAATCGCCTTTCATAAAACCGGCAACAAGCCCTGCAATATTTCCCCATTGCTTAATCGCATCTTTCAATAAAACTTCTTTGCGCAAAATTTCTCTTGCATCAGAAGTTTTTACTTCTATCTGGGGATGAACCACTGCAACATACATTGGCGGCGCATTTACCGAAACTACATCCAAAGGAAAAATTGAACGTATTAATGTAACGCCGCCATAAATTCCGGGCGAAATATTATCGGCATGTTTTACACCTGATGCAAGTTTTTCTCCAGCCATTGCAAAACGCACTAGATCTTCTTTTGAAAAAATATTATTCAATAAATGATTGGCTGCAACTACTACTCCTGCTGCGCTTGCTGCGCTGGAACCCAGTCCACTGCCGGGTTTTATATGTTTATCAATAATCAAATCAAATCCATAATTATCCGGCAACTCTTTCATTAATTCTAAAAGTGAAACACCCGCAACATTTTGTTCAGGCGTTGTTGGCAGGTTATACGTATCATTATGAATTATACGTATGCCTGGCTTTTCACTCAATGTAAGCTGCATCGCATCATAAGGATCGTGCAATGCCATACCCAATACATCAAAGCCGCAAACAAGATTGGCAATGGTTGCCGGCGCAAGTACAGTAACACCCCTAACCCCTAAAGGGAAACTACTTACATTTTCTTTTTGCTCCTGTTTCTGCATATTTTATTTGTATAATTCTTTAAATATTGATACCCCTTTAGGGGATAGGGGCATATTATCCTGCAGCCCTTATAATATCTGCAAACACGCCAGAGGCGGTAACTTCAGCGCCTGCGCCTGCTCCTTTTATGACTAATGGTTGCTCCACATAACGATTAGTATAAAAAAGTACGGCATTATCTTTTCCATACAAATGATAAAAATCATGTTGCGGATTTATGTGTTGCAATCCAACGGAAGCTTTACTATTTTCAAACCTTGCAACAAATTTTAATTTTTTTCCTTCGGCTTTTGCTTTTGAAACTAAGTTGAAAAAATGTTCTTCATGTTTTTCCATTTCTTTATAAAAATTTTCAACAGTTCCTTTCATGCACACTTCGGGCATAAAAGATTCATTGGCGATATCTTCCATTTCTAATTCAGCGCCCGTTTCTCTTGCCAGTATCATTATCTTGCGCATTACATCTGTTCCACTCAAATCAAGCCGTGGATCAGGTTCCGTATATCCTTCGTCTTGCGCTTGCTTTACAACCTTTGCAAAACTTTTTTCACCTGTATAATTATTAAAAACAAAATTGAGTGTGCCGCTTAATACGGCTTCGATCCTGTTTACTTTATCGCCGCTCCTTATTAAATCGTTCAATGTGCCGATAACCGGCAAACCAGCGCCAACATTGGTTTCAAACAAAAAGGAAGCGTTGTATTCTCTTGCAAGGTCTTTTAATTTTTTATAATAATTATACGAAGAAGAACAGGCAACTTTATTACACGCAACAACCGAAATACTTTTTTGCAAATATTGCGGATAGGAATTTGCAATAACATCGCTAGCGGTTATGTCTACAAAAACAGAATTTCTTAAATTCTTTTTTTGAATAGTTTCAATGAAATTATTTATATCATTTTTTTCTGCATCCTGCAACAATTCTTTCCAGCGTGATAAATTAATTCCTTCATCATTGAAAAACATTTTACGACTATTACTAATGGCCGCCACTCTTACATTCAGCCGCATGTGATTGAGCAAATGCTTTTGTTGCTGCTGCAATTGCGCAAGTAACTTACTTCCTACATTTCCGGTGCCGCTTATGAAAAGATTTATTTGCTTATAAGCCGTTTCAAAAAATTCTTCATGCAATACATTGATTGCTTTTTTTACATCATTTACCGAAATCACTGCAGAAATATTTCTTTCTGAAGAACCTTGTGCGATGGCTCTTACATTTACACCGTTTCTTCCCAATGCTCCAAACATTTTTCCACTGATGCCCGGATGATTTTTCATATTATCACCAACAAGTGCAACAATTGCCAAACCATTTTCAACAAACAATGGTTCTACTTTTTTTATTTCTATTTCATGTGCAAATGTTTCATCAATTACTTCTTTTGCTCTTGCTGCATTTGCCTGCTCTATTCCTACACAAATAGAATGTTCTGATGAACTTTGTGTAATGAGAATTACATTTATTTTTTCATTGGATAAGGCTTCAAACAATCTTTTTGAAAACCCCGGAATGCCCACCATTCCAGTACCTTCAAGACTTAACAACGAAATTTTATTGATGCTTGAAATTCCGCGTATAGCCCTCCCCGTTAGTTTGCTTTCATTGCGAATCCATGTGCCGGAATCAGAAGGAGCAAAAGTATTTTTTATACAAACAGGAATTTTTTTATTCATTAATGGCTGAATAGTTGGCGGATAAATAACCTTTGCGCCAAAGTGTGAAAGCTCCATCGCTTCCTGGTAAGAAATATGTTGAATGATCTTTGCATTTGTTACCAATCTGGGATCAGCGGTCATCAGGCCCGAAACGTCGGTCCATATTTCAACAACAGAAGCATTAAGCGCTGCACCAATGATAGCGGCAGTATAATCAGAGCCACCTCTTCCTAACGTGGTAGTGTATCCGCTTTTTTCTTTGCCGGTAAAACCGGGCATAATAAAAACATTTGCATTAGCATTAGAAAAAAAATCTTGTATCATTTTATTTGTTACAATAAAATCAACAGCAGCATTTCCAAAATCAGAATTGGTAAGAATCAGTTCCCGTGCGTCTTTCCACGTGTTGCTGATGCCGATTGATTTTAATTTTGCCGCTATAATTTGTGAAGATATTAATTCGCCATAACTGATAATGGCATCTTTAATGCGTACAGATAATTCTTTTAATAAAAAAACACCGTTGCATATATCTTCTATTTCATTACAACGTTTTTTTACCATGCTCAACACGCTGCTTTGTTGGTCGAGCGGAATTAATTCTTTTACAACCGTAAGATGCCGGCGTTCAATTTCATGTAATTTTTCTTTATACAAAATATCGCCATCAGATGCAAGAGACGCCGCTTCAAGTAAAGCATCGGTAACGCCACCAAGAGCAGAAATAATGATAATAGTATCAGCATTATTTTTTACAGCCTGCTGAATAATAGCAACAACTTTATTTATATTTTTTGCATCGGCTACGGACGAGCCTCCAAATTTTAAAACCTGCATAAGTGAGTTGTGAGTTGTGAATGAAAAATTCTGATTTTTTAGATAGCTTTTACAGCCCAAAGATTATATGGAAATGCTCAACCCTTGCGGGTTGTAATAATAGTGATGGTAGAAATGATGATCACCGGTAATGAAGAAAAGTTGATATGATTGTTTTTATTTTCCAT
>JAICZH010000137.1 GCA_025933775.1 Chitinophagaceae bacterium | reverse complement strand
TGCATTTCTTTTAAGTTGGCAATGTGAATAACATCATCCGAGGTATATGAATCCTTTAGCCTTTTCGAAAAAAGTGGCTGCAATACTTCATCAGGATTTTCGAGATTGCCAGTGGCCCACACAATATAATTTTTCGGAACTTTTACAGAAAGTGTATAGTCATTGAAATCGTTGTAAAATTCCTGCCGTAATGTATGAGGTAGCAAATCCCAGCCGTTGTAATCGTCATAAACTGAAATGCGCGGATAGCTGTACGCTACATACATAGTAGCGCTATCTATTTGTCCTTCGCGCCCATCTTGTTTGCTTAAGGGATAATTCCACGAAATGTTCACCTTCACTGAAGACTTTGGAAATAGCGGTTCTTTTAATCTAACCACTCCCACTGTTCCCCAGTTCCTAGAATCAACAAAATATTTAGTTCCATTAATTGAAAGAGAAGTAATGTCTAACCCTGTTGTAAAAAAATCTTCTCCAACCTGGCTTCCGCGCGGGGATGTTGGTTTGTGAACATTATTCACAAATCTTATAACCAATACGCTCAATGTGTCCGGACTGTTGTTAGAATAAACTATGCTTTCATCTCCTGAAACAATTTTTGTATCCGGGTTTATCGTTTCTCTAATATCATATTTGCCTTCATTTTGCCAATAATTTTTTCCCGGAGGGCCTTGCATTGATCGTGTGCCATTATCATAGGCGATTTGAATATTTCTTGGTATGTATAATTGTTGTGCACTTAAGAAGGATGGAAATGTAAAAGCCAAAAATGTGATTGCAAATAAAATCCGATTCATAAATAGTAAAAAAATTTAGTTGAATACAATTAAAATCTAAAAGTAACAAAGACAAAGGAGATAGAATTACCGATTGCGAATAATCTAAATTATTAACAGCTAGTAAAATGATTTTTAAGTGATTTTCTTATCCAGGTTTACGACAACTATTATGATACTATAATAAAATTATGATACGATAATAAAACCATTATGCACTGAATCTGTCAAATATAGCCGATTATTTTTTCGCGCTCTTTTTAGGAACTTTCCGTCCTTCTTCTCTAGCCTCCGACAAACCGATGGCTATTGCCTGTTTGCGGCTTGTAACTTTCTTTCCGCTTTTGCCACTTTTTAATTTGCCTTCTTCCATTTCATGAAGCGCTTTGTGTACTTTTACTTCGGCTTTTTTTCCATATTTTGCCATGACGGGGAAATTTTGTTGAGTTATTGAATAAAACAGAAATAGAAATTTTTATGCCAACATTATTTTTTCTTAGACAATATCACACTTTAAAAAAATTTCTTAAAGATATTGAACAGGATTGTTAATACCAGACTGATAATAATCATTGTACCCAAAGGAAAATAAAAGCGAAAATTATTTTTTTCAATCCTGATATCTCCCGGTAGCCGGCCAATCCACCGAAAATAATCGTGAAAAAAATAAATTATAACTCCAATAAAAACGATAATGAGGCCAACGACTAAGATATATTTGCCGGTTTGCTGATCCATTTGTTAATCACTTTTATTTTTTTCTATTCTGCCATAAAAAGAAATGGGGTCGCGGTGCGTATTCTGTATATTTAATGTGGCGTTTCCGTTTCCAAAAATTGTAAATATCATTGTTTGCACATCGGAATTATCTTTCGGCTCAATGTAAATATCCCATTCATCCCCTGATTTTTCTGTTATGTTATAAGAAAAACTGGTTGACTTGAAATTAATTCATCCTTTAGAAGGGTCAAGAGGCGCCTGGTATGCCCGGCCAAAAAAAGGAAGAAAGGAAATTAATGTATCTCTTTTTAATTCTACATCGTAAAGGCTTGTCAGATTTCGGGACGCGCCTCTGAAAGGGTTAACTCTTTCAGCTATAAACGTAAAATTTTTTGAATTGATCAGGTTACTAACGTCGGCTGGCTTTACTTTCTCAAATTTTTTTGCGGTGTTACAACTGATTAATGAAACGCTTATTAGTAAAACGACCGGGCTCCAAATATTCTTATGCCTTTTCTTATAAATCTTCATAATAGTTTTTTACTCATTTCTTACAAATTTTGCACCTTAAATAATTTCATTTAGTGAATAATTCGCAAAATTATGTAGAGCGGGTTTTTTTTTAATTAGAAATTCTTTTCTAAAAGAAGTACGGTTTTCAAATTTCGTATTTGTTAAAAAGCAAAAAATGCGGTTAATAACGGTACTATATTTGAAGCCACTTTAACGGTAAAAATTTTCAATATCAAGATTATGTTAGAAGTTCAAAATATTATATCAAAAAAATTTACATGAATTTGGAAATTTTAATTAATGGAAATATTTCCACAGCATTAAAAATATACAACTATGAAAATTCTAATTGCATTACTAGCAGTAATCTTTAGCTTGTCAGCCTTTAAAGATAATGGGTTAGTTCACAACGTTGAAAACACTTCAACCGTTTCCAATAATTTGCCACTTCGAAATACCCGTTGGAAACTTGTTGAATTAGGAGGAAAAAAAATACCTGCAAATGCCACTTCCAAACAAATGTATCTTATTCTGAAAAGTGACTCTACGATTACAGGCAATGGCGGATGCAATGCATTTTCGGGTACATATTCAACCGGGAAAAATAATGAAATAATTTTCGGTGAAGTTGTACGCACTAACATACTTTGCCCGGGAATTGATTTTGAAAAAACGTATCTGGATGCGATTGCAAAAACAGATCATTATCAAATTGTGGGCAATGAACTTTTGTTGCAAAACAAGCTTACAAGCCTTGCAAAGTTTACCGGAAATGATAAGCAGTAAACGAAAAAATAATAGCATTTTTTATTTTCGGGATGCGATATAGATTAAGGAACTGCATTTCGAATTATCAAAAAAGGCGTTCAAATTCGAGGTTACACCATTTATTAAAGCATTGAAATTATTAGCTTTTCCGGTTTTGTATTTCTCGCTAAGCATGCTTACATACACACTGTCGTACCACATTGGCCGAATCTTTTCTAAAATGAAGCCATGACTATTAAGCAAGATTTCCATCGACTTAGGTGAAAAATGATACAAATGGCGTGGCACATCATAAGCGGCCCAATATTTTTTATAAGTAGCAGCATCCTTTGAAGTGAAGTTTGGTACTGCGATAAATAGCTTCCCTTCTTTTTTCAACAGTTCCCTGAATTTTGTCACGTATTCGTGAAGCTGGTGAACATGCTCTAAAACATGCCATAATGTAATTGCATCAAAATTATCAGCGGCCAATGAAAAAAGCTGGCTGGATTCTTTCAAATTCAAGCCGTATAATTCGCTGGCATTTTTGCGGGCCGTTGTATCGGGTTCAAGGCCCACGATATCCCATCCTGCCAACTGCATCGTCTTTAAAAAGGCGCCTGTTCCTGCGCCTAAATCCAGAATTGATCCATGCTCTTTTTTAGTGCTGTGCTCAACAAGGTTCCGCTTTTTTAAAAGTGTGCGTTTTCTAACAATGTGATACAATTTATTAACCAGGCCTTCGTTTGTGTCGCTATGTGAAATATATTTTTCTGATTGATAATACGGGCCGATATTTTCCTGGTCGGGAATATTTTGTGTAAAACGAATGCAGCAATTTTTACATTCCCAAATTTCAAATTCCTCACCTGAAACCGTATTGTCTTTTGCAGAAAGAATGTAAGAAATATCCCCGCTGCCACAATTCGGGCATGATTTATATTCAATCATTTTAATTGTTTGTATTGCACTATGGATTTAAATAAGTATGAGAAGCGCTTCCCGGGGTGATTTTATTTTGATTTCCAATAGTAGACAAAGAAAACGGGTTTTCATAAAAATGAATAATCAAAAAGAAAAGCGCGATTACAAAAAGCAAAATGGCCAATATTTTCCAGGTGTTATTTTTTTTGATAATCTTTTCTACCTGCAGATAATCATTCATTTTAGAAGAAGTAGTTTCTTTATCGCCCACCAGCATAGCATGTACACTGTTTTGATGAATTACCCGTTCAGCGCTAATGGGCCCCAAAAAAATGGCAGGCGAAGAGTCAGGGATGAAAATATTTCTTGAAGGCCCTCTCTTCAAAACACCTAAAGGAAATAACGATATATCTTCTCCGTTTATTAATTTATTTTTTGCGTCTTTACACCAGGCCTTTATATCAGTTAAAGCTTGTGTTGATGATATCATTTTTTTTTCAGCCACATATTTAATCAACCCGTCTGAAATCCTTTCTTCTCTTGAAACAAAACTGATATCAAGCAGTGGTGGAGCAATTTGCTTATTTATAATATCTGATTCAGCAGAAAGGTCATTGATCTTAAATCTGCCTACACCGGCGAGCATGCATTCTCTTGCTTGTATAATATATGAAGTAATCAGGTTTTGCATGATAACAAATATCTTCAATTATTTCCACCGGAGTAAAAAAAATCACATCAAAAATGAACCAGGACGCCACCAATTACCTGGAAGCCATATACCGGGTAATTTTTCCATCTTTCATAATTGCTATTAAGCACATTATCAAAATCAAGCCACACACTAAATTGTTTATTCAATTTAAATTCAGCGCCCAAACTCAGGTCTGTTCCTCCCTTCATATTTTCTACCGTTTTATTAACAAGAGCTTTAGCTCCTGAAAAGGCAATCAAATCGCCCTTCAATAGCAATTCTTTAAAAGCATACCATCTTAAAGAGCCGGTGAACTTTAAAGGATACAAGCCCCATGCTTTTTTATTATCCCTCAGACCGGTATAACTGTTCATATCAAGCGAAGCGGATGCTGTGAATTTATCCTGGCTTATAAAATTCATATCCCCATGAATTTGTAAATCCGAAATCTTGCTTTCATTTAAAAGATAAAACGTATTTCCTAAAGTAGAATCATTTACAAAAAGTGGCATATCCGAATATGAAATAAATGACGCCCGCGCGTTAAAATTGAAATGTGTGCCTACAGTTGCTTTGATACCACCATAATATTGTATTTCTTTTGTATTGTTCATGAACGAAGGATCCTGCATATAAGGATTTTCCATGCTCAGAGTCCGGAAACTGTTTGAAATATATTTTCCTATCCATCCCACTTGCACCATTAATGCATTTTGTTGTAATTGAACTTCGGCATAAATG
>JAICZH010000133.1 GCA_025933775.1 Chitinophagaceae bacterium | reverse complement strand
TCTAAAGAAATTTTTCCTGTGCCTGCTTTCAGCATTGTGCCCATAAGGCCTTTCACCATTCCGCGTAAGAAACGATTGGCAATAATATGGTATATTAAAAAATCTTTTTCTTGTATCCACTCGCTTTTATAAACAGAACAATTAAAATTTTTTACCTGCGAATTTCTTTTTAAAAATGATGTAAAATCTTTTGTGCTCAAAATAATAAGTGCAGCCTGTTGCAATTTTTCAAAATCAATTGGATAAGGATAAAAATATGCCGTGTCTTTATAGAATGGATTTTTTTTAGCATAAATAAAATATTTATACTCCCGGCTTACCGCATCAAACCTGCAATGCGCATTGTCTTCAACCTGGAAAATTTTTTTTATAACAATGTCATTGGGTAAAATAGAATTAAGTGAATAAATAAATTTGGCCTCCCCAAAATCTTGTTCAGAAAATGGGACTTGAGTATCAAAATGAAAATAATTTTGCAAGGCATGCACGCCCGTATCAGTACGCGATGAACCGGTAAGATGAAACGTTTGTTGAAATTTAACAGCTAAAGCTTTCTCTATTTCCGCTTGAATAGTATTTGCATTCTTTTGTATTTGAAAGCCTGCATAATTTGTTCCTTTATAAGAAACTTCAATAAAGTATCGTGGCATGAAAGAGCGATGAATTATTGATGAATCATTGCCTTGAACCTGTTTATATAATAACTATCTGTTAACTGCGATTGCAAAGTATAATATTGATCAGAATCAGATGCATAAGCATACGCCTCATCAAAGAACCTGTATTTTCCTTCGTTAGTAAGAAATAAATAAGAAAGATTTTTGAGCTGTTCGGTACTGAAACATTTTGTATGAAATGCTTTTTTGGCAACTTTAATCATGTTATCATCCGAATTTTCTGAAGCCATTTTTTTGCGAAGCCTTAAAAAATCTTCATTATCGGCAAAAGCTTTACAATCCGAATTAATTTTTGATGAGGTAACTACTTTCGGCAACACTACCATTTGATCTTTAGAAGAATTATCGGGTTTGTTTTCAGTGGTGGTAATATTATTTTTAACCGTATCAATATTATTATCAGCAATGTTTTTGTTATTAACACTATCCTGTTTCACAATAGCAGACTCAGTTTCATCATGCGCTTTTTGTGTAACGCTGTCTTTATTTTTAATGGAACTTATGTCATTTATAAATACAGGAGTTTTGGTTTCTGTATCAGCATTGGATTGTGGCGTTGGTTTTTCTACCGCAACTATTGAAGAATCTTTTACTGATGATGATGGAACATTTTCATTTGTAATATTTGCATCAGTTGATGTAGTATCACTAATTGTATTTTCCTTTTTTGCAGGTATAAAAATTCTTATTGTATCATTTCCATTTGCGTTAGGATCTACATAAACCATTTCCATTCCATCCTTATTTTTTTTACTCAAAATTTTATTTGCAGCTACAATTAATGAAGGTTTGTTTTGCGCTATAAGGGTGCCTGTATCCGAAGAAATATTTTTATCAGCAACAACAATTTTATTTGATGAGTCGGTTTTATTTGATGATTTACTTTTAACCGAATCTGCAACGATTGCTACCGGCTCATTCTTTTGCAGAATAGAAGAATCTTTTACAACCGATGCAAGCATTTTGGAAAACGGATCACTCTGCAAATTTTTTGCAACGGGTTCCGTTTTATTGGTAGCGCCGCTCATTACAACATCGAAAGATTGAAGATTAAAAAGCCCCCAACCTTTTTCATTAAAATTTTTTAAAAGATAACCCTCATCTTTATTATTGATTGAAATAGTAAAATTTTGTTCGGGAAATTCATTTTTAGGAAAACCCACACTGAATGTATAATTGCTGTCAGCAAGTTTGGGAAGAATTAAATATCCTGCGGAAGATGAGCTGATCACCTTGTTATTTAGTTTCACATAAAATGGCTGACCGTTTTCTGTTTGCAGGTAAACAAAGTAATCTTGCTGAGCATTAACACGCAAAGCAAACAACAAAATAAAAATTATGGCAACAGAACGTTTAAAAATATTCATAAAATGTATTTGGCAAATCTATTTAATAAAACCATAAATTTTGCCATCTATCCAAATTTTGATTTCTTTTTACAATATCCACTTACTTTTGCGCACAAAAAAAATTTATGAAGAAAATTTTGTTCGCAATTATATTAATTAGCTTTTTTGGAACGGCGATCGCACAGGATGATGACCAGCCCAATGATACTGCATGGAAACATGAATACCGTGCTACGGCAACTAAAATAAATGATCTTGTTCATACAAAACTTCAGGTAAGTTTTGATTATGATAAATCGTGGATGTATGGAAAAGAATGGGTAACGCTTCACCCGCATTTTTACCCAACTGATTCATTAACCTTAGATGCGAAAGGAATGGATATAAAAGAAATTGCCATGGTAAAAGGCAATTCAAAAATTCCTTTGAAATATTCTTACGACAGCCTGCAATTAAAAATTACTTTGGATAAAAAATATAACGACAGGGAAAATTATACGGTATATATTAATTATGTGTCGAGGCCCAATGAATTAAAAGAGCATGGAAGCGCCGCCATTACTGATGCGAAAGGTTTATATTTTATAAATCCAAAAGGCGAAGATAAAGATAAGCCAACGCAAATATGGACGCAGGGCGAAACAGAATCGAACAGCGCATGGTTTCCAACAATTGATAAACCCAATCAAAAAACTACTGAAGAAATTTATATGACTGTGCCTTCAAAATATGTAACGCTCAGCAATGGGCTTCTTATTAACCAAAAGAAAAATAATGATGGCACCAGAACAGATTATTGGCGGATGGATTTACCTCATGCGCCTTATTTATTTTTTATGGGCGTGGGCGATTATGTAATTGTAAAAGATCATTATAAAAAGTTGCCTGTTGATTATTATGTAGAAAAAGAATATGCGCCGGTGGCAAAAAAAATATTTGGTGAAACGCCCGCCATGATTGGATTTTATGAAAAAATAACCGGCGTTCCTTTTGCATGGCCAAAGTATGATCAGATTGTAGGAAGAGATTATGTAAGCGGCGCAATGGAAAATACAACTGCAACATTGCACCAGGAAAGCGCTTACCAAAATGCACGACAACTTGTGGATGGAAACAGATGGGAAGAAGTGATTGCGCATGAACTTTTCCATCAATGGTTTGGCGATTTAGTAACAACAGAAAGCTGGAGCAACATTACGCTCAATGAATCATTTGCTGATTACAGTGAAACATTGTGGGATGCGTATCGTCATGGAAAAGATGCAGGCGATGAAAAAATTGAAAACGACCGCCGGGAGTATTTAAGCAATCCTGGTGAGGAATCGGAACATCTGGTAAGATTTTATTACAAAGACAAAGAAGATGTTTTTGACGGAGTCAGCTATCCAAAAGGTGGCGCCATTCTTCACATGCTGCATAATTATGTTGGCGATAGCGCATTTTTTAAATCATTGAATTTATATTTAAATACTAATAAATTTAAAAGTGCCGAAGCACAACAATTGCGTCTTGCTTTTGAAGCCGTTACCGGCGAGGATTTAAACTGGTTCTGGAACGAATGGTATTACGGAGCAGGCCAGCCCGACATTACAATTAATTATGATTACAATAATAAAACTGCCCGCGTAATTATTGATCAAACACAAAAGACCGGCAAAGTTTTTACATTTCCTTTGGCAATTGATGTGTATAGCAATGGGGCTAACAAAACAAGATATAAAGTATGGGTAAAAGATAAAACAGATACTTTTTATTTCCCGAGCGAAAACAAACCTTCGTTGATAAATGTAGATGCCGATAAAGTTTTGCTTTGCAAAAAAACAGATAACAAAACTGCTGATGAATTTTTGCAACAGTATAAATATGCAGGCAATTATATGGATCGCAGAGAAGCGCTTCAATATTTTGCCAATAATAAATCTTCAAATCTTGCCATTGGGCTTAATGATAAATATCACGGATTAAGATTATTTACTTTACAAAAAATAGACCAGGCAAAAAGTTATACAGTTCCTTCAGTTTTAAATACAATTGAGCAAATGGCTGACAAAGATCCGGATAAATTAGTGCAGGCAGAAGCCTTAAGCATTCTTGCAAAAGTTAATGATAAAAAGTATGAATCTTTGTTTAACAAGTATGTAAATGATTCTTCTTATTCAGTTTCCGGCGCAGCGCTGGATGGGCTTACAGAGCTGGAACCTGATCAGGCTTATGTTCTTGCAAAAAAATTCAGTAAAGATGCACGGGGAAGATTAGGAAGTGTGGTAACAAAAACTTTAATGGCAAATGCCACAGAAGATGACTTTAATATTATTTTAGAAAATTATAAAAATGCACCGCTTTCGCAAGCCAAAATTCAGGCCACTGTTGCATTTGGCAACTATCTTGCAAAAATTAAAAATGCTGATGATGTAAGAAAAGGCGTAGATGAAATGATAAATGTAAGAAACCAGATTCCTGAAAGATTCAGAAATTTTGTTGACCCTGCATTTAAACAAGCATTTGACAGGGTAAGCGCCGCCCAAAAAACTGCAGGCAATACCCAACTTGCCAATTATATTGATGGGCTGTTGAAATAAAAAAGTTTTAATAAAAAAAAGAAAGGCAGAATTTTTTTCTGCCTTTTTTTATTAAAAATTTATAAACTAACGGTGAAGCCTATACGAAAAGCGATTAAAACAAAATATTATTTTCAGTTTAAATATTTTGAAGAATTTGTTGCTGCAAATAATGTAACGGTAACGCCTATACGAAAAAATAATATAAGCAGCGTTTACCAATTTGTATCAATAAAAACTTTTGGTAAGGTTTTGGATAATATTGCTGTATTCGATTAACGTTCAGATAATTTTTTATGATTTTCTTTGCGTAAATATTAAATAAACTTATGCAAGGTAAAAACACATTGAAAAAAATTATCTGTTTAGGATTTACACTTCTTTTTTTATTTACAAACGTAAAGGCACAGTTCACCTCAAGCGCTGATTCTGCATTTAGAAATAATCAACCCAACTCCGGCAAACTCTGGGGTTATGCTTTTGGCGATTATTATTACAAAAGCCACGCCGATACTTTAAAAAGAGGCGGCAACAATCAATATACCGCCATTCCTGAAAACAGAAATGCTTTTCAGCTAAGACGTGTTTATCTTGGTTACAATTATAATATTACCAGCAAGTTTTCTGCAGAGTTATTATTAGCTGCTGAAAACGGCGCCACAAGCGGCGATCCATTAACCGATAATAAACTTGCTTTTTTTATAAAGCTGGCAAACTTGCGCATCAGAGATATCTGGAAAGGTGCTGATCTTTTACTTGGACAAATTGCTACACCTGCTTTTCCGATGTCGTCCGAACCTATTTGGAGTTATCGTTCTATTGAAAAAACAATCGTTGATATTCGCGGCACTCCTTCTTATGATCTCGGCGCTGCGTTGCAGGGAAAATTCGATCCGGCAACAGGAAATTTCGGTTATGATGTAATG
>JAICZH010000116.1 GCA_025933775.1 Chitinophagaceae bacterium | reverse complement strand
TGAAATATCCGAAGCAATGTTATCGGAAAATGAATATGTTTTTTCTCCGGATGCTTTTATTTGAGAGATAGGAACAAAGTTTTGGCCATCTTTGCTTCGCTGCAATTCATAATATTTCAGATTTTGTTCGTTGCCAACCGTCCATGATAACAGATTTGTAGTGCCATTATTTTTTCCCGTGAAGTTGAAAATGGTAACTGGTAAAGCTTCGGCCTGGTTCACATACACATAATATTCACCCGGCTGAAGCGTAACACTCTGCAGGCTGGTGGTGGATACATTAATGGTAGCTCCTGTAAATAAATTATACCATGTTCCCATGCTGGGAAATGAAATGGTACCGGTTTGCTGCACCACATCAAAATTGCCATAAACCATTACCTGGAGCGCAGCGCTATAAACGCTCATCCATTTTACTGCACCTGATAAATCTTTATTTACAGAACCCGTTGAGAAGGTGGCAAGGTAAGCAGGCTTATTTTTTAAATTCAACAACTTGCTATAAATATCATGCAATGCGAGCCGCTTTGCATTTTGCAAATAATCCCAATGAATTGGTTTAGGAGAAGTACGGCATCCATTATTTATCGTACCGTCTGTGCAGGTATTGATAGAATATGCATACCCAAGTTCACCAAATTCATAAAGCATTTTCGGCCCGGGCATCATAGCCCAGAATGCAGCTGCCATGCCGTTTCTGGACAATGCCGTAGCGGTATCTTTTACGTTATAAGTTCCTGCACTATTTCCGTACGTAACATTTTTATACATCAACCGTTCTTCATCATGGCTTTCCATATAGGTAATTAAACCCGGCTGTGTTAATCCTGAACTTGTATAAATACCGCCGCTGAAATCCCATCCTGTATTATAACCCATGGTTGCCTGATTAAAACTGTAATTTTCAATGCCACCATTTCCCCATGTCATCATTCCATTATCAGTATATATCTTTTGTTCAGTATAATTTACAAAGCTTTCTAAAATGCAATAAGTATTGGGCTTAATGCTTTGGAGTTCTGAATAAATATTGTTCCAGGTATCCACCCTTCCCTGATCGTAGCTAATTTGCCAATCTAGCCCGTTTGTATTATAATTTGTTTGAGTATAACCACCTGCTAAATCAAAACGGAAACCATCAATATGATAATTGTTTATCCAGCTTGCATATACCCTGTTACGTAGTGTTATATTAGCCGGACTTGTATGATTAAACTGCCACCCTACTACAATGGAGCTGGGGATATTAGGGACAGAATCAAGCCAGGGATTTTGCTGAGTGGGTGTATTTGTAGCGCTGTTAAAATACATCTGCACCAATGGAGAACTGCCTGATACATCATCCATTGCCAAATCCATAATTACAGCAATACCGTTTTGATGGCATACATCAACAAAATGTCTTAATGCATCAGGAGTTCCATAAACTTTATCCGGTGCAAAGAAAAAATTAGAATTATACCCCCAGCTGCTGGCGCCTTCAAAATTATTGAAAGGCATTACTTCAATTGCGTTGATACCAAGTTTTTTCAGGTAATTCAAAGTATCTGCAAGTGTATTCCAACTTTGCGTAGCCACAAAATCCCGAACTAATAATTCATAAATGATAAGATTTTTTTTATCTGGTTTTACAAAACTATTATCATTCCATGTGTATGAAGTTTGCCCTGTTTGTAATATACTCGCAATATTTCCCGATGCTTGTGTGGGAAAAGATTTTAACCCCGGAAAATTTCCTGAAGGAATAAATGGGTCTGCACTTTTATCCAATACTAATTGAGAATTATAATCTGCCACCTGAAGGTTGTTATCAATTAAATATTGATAGGCATATTGCACTCCCGGCGTAAGCCCTGTAAGCCGCAGCCAGAAATAGTTTCCATCGGGAGTAATATTCATTAAATATTTTGGTGATGCAGTCCAGTTATTAAAATCTCCTAATAACAACATACTCGTTTTATGCGGAGCATAAATAACCAGCGTTGCCGAAGTATCGCCCGGTTCATAATTAATACCTTCTACATCTCCGGAAGGAATTGCCTGAACATTGTTTGGTGGATTTACAAAAAAAGTAAGCGTATCACTGTTTGTATTGGCTCCATTCGTTACTTTAGCAATTATAGTTTGATTGCCCGATGTGCTGATAATTGTATTTGTGCTGTCTTTGGTTCCTGTAACCGATGAAATGGAATTTCCATTAAAATAAATTTGTATTGCGCTTCCTGCCTGGCTGGCTTTGGCAACAATAGGAAGATTATCCCCAACACTTTTTGTAATTGTTTCGGGAACGGGAACATACTTTGGCTGACGATAAGGATTATCAATTCTTGCATACAAACCATTATCATAAACGGGAACATACATATCACTTCCATCCGCATTAGCTTCTTTAAAATTTCCATTTCCACTTCTAAAAAGAACAGCAATCTTTTGTATTGTTTCCGAAGGATTGGAGATTCCAAAATAATTTCGTAAGCCTCCGGTAATAGTATAGCTCCATTTATTGTTGCCTAATGAAGTAGCCTGATAAGTTGGGTTGGTAGTGGCCCACACGCTCGATACATATCGCCAATCAGAAGAACTGGTACTCATATTTGTTATCACACCAATATGCACGTAAACATCAGATGTAGGTGTATAATTTAATAATCCTTCATTTCCTTTGGTAGCATCTACTGTAATTACCACAGGCGAACTGCTTTCCTGAATAAAGTCGGGAGACCATGATAATAACTGGCAAAAACCTGGGGAATAAAATAAGAGAAGTGTAAAAATAAAAAGTATAATTTTCTTCATATCGGCAATTTATTGTGTAAAATAAACACATTATCACAAACATTCAATCAACTCCTGAAAAAAATTTTTTTTATCCTGGAATTTTATTGGTAGAAATAATAAAAACGGGCAATAGACAATATGCAATATGGAACTAAGAGAAGAATAAAAAAATGAAAATAATAATTCGATAATTTAATAGTTCACCATTCATAGCTCACAACTCCCTACTTTCCCGCTTTTAGCCTGTATTTTTTATTCACTTTAGGATTGTTGAAATACTCATCAAGCTCTTTACTATTGGCGCTGTCTTCAACAATGGGAACATCAATTAATTGCAACTGTACCTGGGTAAGTTCATCTCGCAACTTTTGAGTTTTTTTTACAATATCTGGATCTTTTTCGCCAATCAACATATTATCGGTAAGCAAATATTCAAGTCGTTTAATATCGCTCCTTACCAGTGAAGCCGAATTTTGCTCGTATGTTTTAGAAGGCGCCACCGCTTCTTTTACCGGCACCAAAGCCACGCCCACACTGGGTAATATTTTACCGGTCGTTTGCTCGCTTTGGGTGGGTAACGATGAAAAAATAGTTCCACCCAACGCGGTAGATGCCGATGTAAGATCGAAAGTAGTGCGGGTATTTTTCGTGTGTCTTACTTTTTGATCTAATTCCCTGAAAGTGCTTTTCAACTGGACTATGTATGTTTCAATATCGCTTGAAATTTTATTGTATTGTATTAACCGGAATGGATAATTGATTGTTTGCTTCACCGTAATTTTTACAGTTGCCGTATCATGGTTAAAAAATTTATCGGTTCCGATAAAATTTAATTCTAAAGATTTTTTATCAATCTTTTCATCGTCTTTAATAAAATCATAAGGCACTTGCCAAGTAAAATTATCGCCGCAATGCGCTATGGGTGTAAGGGAATGTATGGGAACATTGCTAAAATAAGTGATGGACTCAATAGGAAAACTTCCTTCATCGCATTGCAGCACAAAGTTGAGTGTATCGCCTTCTTCAATGGTAAGATCGCTTCCCACAGTAGGCTTCACTCTCGAAGGAATAATTTCTGTATTATAAAAAACAAGCGTGAAAACAGTATCTACTTTATCGGTAGGGTCATTAAGATTTTGTATTCCCATGCGCACTTTATATTCGTTATCATATTTTAGTTTGCCGCTCAGGAAATACGCTTTATCTGCTTTAAAATGCAACACACCATTGTCTTTATTTATCTTCAATCCCACTGGAGAATTTTTCAAATACCAATAATATTGCTGCGGATCTTTATTAATTTCAAAATGATAATCAAGCGTGGAATCCACATGCAGCGTAAAATACGGGCTGAAGTTTTTAATGCGCAAAACGGTATCTTCTTTTTTTATAAAATTACTGTCGGGCTTTAATTTTATTAAAGCGCTGTCGGTAATGGATTGGCTAATTGCCATGCGGGGAAAAATAAAAAAGGATAAGACCCATAAAAATGAAATATATTTTTTTTGAAAGAGGTGTTTCACCATGTTGGCAAAAATATAGAAACTAAGTTTTAAATCTTTATAAAAAACTATTAAATCCTTTTGCTATAAAAATTACTGTTTTTTACCTTCATAATAATTGCATTGTTGCAAAGAGCCAAGCCTGAAACGCAAAGCCAATCCGGTAGCTTTTTCTACTTTAAGCTCCTCTTTACAAAAAAACCCATACTGGCATGTGGCAAAATTTTCTGCAAAAGATGGATTCATTTTTTTGCGGCTTCGATTTTTAAAAACTGAATCGGCTGAAATAAAAGAAATTATTGTACCGTTTGTTAATTGATTTTGAAAAAGAAAATCAGCATAATTTTTTTGTGGAGTAACATTTTGAGCGCTTAAATAAAAGGAAGAGAGTAATAAAAGAAAAACCAATCCACAAATTTTATTCCAAAAAATCATATCATTACTTTTGTATTCGTAAATTTACAACTTTAAAACAGAAAATGAGTTCATGTCTTTAAGCCAGCGACTACAACAAAAACTATTACAAAAATTATCACCTCAGCAAATTCAACTGATGAAACTGCTGCAGGTTCCTACGGCTCATCTTGAAGAAAGAATAAAAGAAGAGCTGGAAGAAAATCCTGCACTCGAGGGTGGTGAAGACGGGCATGATGATCTTTTCGATGTTCCAAAAGATGAGTTTGATGCTAATGAAGATGAGTACGACAATGATGGCAGCGACGATGAATATGATAAAATTGATATAAGCGAATACGTGAGCGACAGCGATGATGAAGTGGGTGACTATAAACTGCGCGATGATAATTATGGCGATCCTAATGAAACCAAAGTGGTACCGCATAAAGTAGAAACTTCATTTTTCGATACGCTAAAGACACAACTGCTGATGCTGAACCTTGATGATCGCGAGAAAAAAATTGCCGAACAAATTATAGGAAGCATTGATGACGACGGGTATTTGCGCCGCGAAATAACCGCCATTGTTGATGACCTTGCCTTCAGGCAAAATATCAACAGTAATGAAAAAGAAATTGGCAATATTATAAAACGTATTCAGCAATTCGACCCTGCCGGCGTTGCTGCGCGAAACCTGCGCGAATGTTTATTGCTGCAATTGCAACGAAAAAAAAATAACGGAAAATCCGTAGAAGACGCCATTGAAGTAATAGAAAATTATTTTGATGAATTTACTAAAAAACATTATGAAAAAATACAGCGCGGATTGAACCTTGATGAAGAAGGAATTAAAGAAGTAATCAATCAAATCATCAAGCTCAATCCCAAGCCCGGTGGGCAAGTAGGCGATGCTAATAAATTGCAGAGTTATGTGATTCCCGATTTTTTTGTAATAAATAATATTGGAAAACTTGAAGTAACGCTCAACTCCAAAAATGCCCCCGACCTGCGCATTAGCGAAGGCTACCGCGATATGCTGAGAGATTATGATAAAGGTTCCAAAAAAGACAGAAGACAAAAAGAAGCCGTTCTTTTTATTAAACAAAAAATTGATTCCGCCAAATGGTTTATAGATGCCATTAAACAAAGACAGCATACACTTTTGAGCACTATGGAAACCATTGTAGAACATCAAAAAGAATTTTTCTTATCCGGCGATGAAACCGACCTGCATCCAATGATATTAAAAGATATTGCCGAACGAACCTCGCTCGATATTTCTACCGTAAGCCGGGTAGCCAACAGTAAATTTGTACAAACAGAATTTGGAACGTATCGTTTAAAATTTTTCTTTAGCGAAGGATTGGTTACAGATAGTGGTGAAGAAGTGAGCACACGCGAAGTAAAAAAAATATTAAACAATCTTATTGATGATGAAAGCAAGCAACGCCCGCTAAGCGATGAAAAATTAACCGATCTTCTTCAGGAGAAAGGCTACAACATTGCACGGCGCACAGTTGCTAAATACCGTGAACAATTGAATATACCCGTAGCCCGCTTAAGAAAAGAATTGTAATGGAAAAAGATTTTATTAATAAAAATATAACTATTCAAAATAGCGATCAATATCCACTGGCTTTACGGATAAGCGCACAATTTTTTTCTTATGTTTTTCATCCGCTGTTTATTCCTTTAATTGCTGTGTGGTATTTAGCATTTATTCACCAGGGTTATTTTACGGGAATTACTTTGCATGAAAAAATATCAACCCTTATAAAAGTTGGATACAACACTGTCATCTTGCCTGTCGTAACTTTATTATTAGTAAAAGCTGTTGGTTTTATTAAAAGCATCTTTTTAAAAACGCAGCGCGAAAGAATAATTCCGTATGTGGCTGCGGGCTTTTATTATTTTTGGATGTATCTTGTTTTTAAAAGCCAGCCCGAAGTTCCTTCCATTGTTACTGCATTTATTTTTGGCGTTTTTCTTACTTCATCTATCGGGTTAATTGTAAATAGTTTTTATAAAATAAGCATGCACGCAATGGGAGTGGGCGCCTTGTCTGGCCTGCTTTTTATAATGGTTTGCATTGGTTCGCCATATAGTATTTTTTTATCGGCTACGATAGTTTTTTTAATAGCAGGTTTGGTTTGTACATCACGGCTTATTGTAAGCGATCATTATCCATTTGATATTTACACAGGATTTTTTTTCGGCATACTTTGCCAGGTTATTGCAGCGCTGTTTATAGGATATGTGTGAGTTGAATTGTTTATTATTCAATTATTGAATTATTATTTTTATTTTTTAATTCTTCCTTTGCCAATTGCTTATTGCTTATTGTCAATTGCCTATTTCATCACATCAAATTCAAAAAGATTTCCTGCCTCGCCTTTTTTTCCTTCAGAACTTATGAATAATTTTCCTTCCGGTGAAAAACAAATTCCTTCCGGCTGCGGCATCAGGTCTTTATCAATAGTTTGATATGATTGAAGAACGCCATCTCGTGAATAAACCGCCATTCCTTTATTATCTCTTGTTGATAATAAATAAATCTCGTGAGTGATGGGATGAACTGCAATTGCAGAAGGATTAAAACTTATTTTTTCATTGGCTATTTTTTCAAAATCTTTTTTATGAATTAATAAAAATGGTTGGTCCATTAATTTATTATTGCTCATATCAAAAGCATAAACCGCCTTTTCACTTTTTTTTTCATCAGGCAATCCGGCATCATCTTTACAGGCAATGAGCAGCTTTTGCGTTACCGGATCATAACACAAACCTTCGGTGTTATTTTCTTTTTTTAAAGAAGTTTCAATTTTTTCTACCTCCGGTTTACTTTGCCAATTATTTATTTTAAATAAAATGCCATGGCTCCATAAAGCATACACTACATTGTTTACATAAGTTACATCTTCAATATCTACTTTTTCTTTTTCCTGCTGGGCAAAAGGAATTGTTTTTTCAAGGGTTGTTGTTTTATCATCAATTTTTATATAATACAAATCGGGATGAAGGTCTTCAATCAATATTAAATGATTACTATCAACCCAGGTGTTACCCGAAACTTCCACTAACTGCGATGGAAGTTTCCATGTATGATTTGGATTTTTGAGATCATATTTAAATGCTGAAGTATTATTTTTTGCGAGCGAATCGGTTGAAGTTTTTTGCGGAAGAAAAACAACAACAGGATTTTTATTTTTATCTCCGTTGCTTTTACAACTAAAAATAACCGGCGTTGCAAGAAGAAAAAAGTTACAAATTATTTTTATCATACATTAAGGTTTTTAAAATCTTTTGTAATATATGCCAATCGAAAAATAGTTATCTGTTTTAAATGTAATTTTTTTAAAAAAAGTAGATAAAAAAGTAACGCAAAAACATCGCTTCAGCAAGATTTTATTTACCTTTAAATTAATAAAAACATCTGCCATGTCATACACTTTTAATTTAGCATTGCCCGTTGCCATCGGCTGCGATCATGCAGGTTTCGAATACAAAGAAGATATCATTTCTTTTTTAGATGGTAAAAGCGTAAC
>JAICZH010000036.1 GCA_025933775.1 Chitinophagaceae bacterium | reverse complement strand
TTATGTGGATACTTATAAACCTTTCGATAAAGCCGGCGCTTATGCCATACAAGAATGGATTGGCGTGATAGGAATCAAATCCATTACCGGCGATTTTTATAATGTAATGGGACTTCCGGTAAGTAAAGTGATTAAAGAACTTGAATTATTATAATAGAATTCATTTTTTTATTTTACAAACTTATACCTGAAACCCGAAACCTGTAACCTATGAATTATACAAATTAATATAAATTTTTGCGCTTCTTTCCCAACTGTTATCAATCTGCATAATTTGTTTTCTTATTTCGTGTGTCCGTTCCCGTTGTTCATATAATTGCATGGCGCGATAAATGGAATGCGTAATATCGCCAACCGTTGCATCATTAAAACAAATTCCATAACCACCTTCGTCGCCAAAATCTTTTACCGTATCATTCAAGCCACCGGTTCTTCTTACAATTGGTATAGTGCCATAACGCATTGCATACATTTGATTCAGCCCACAAGGCTCCACCCGGCTGGGCATTAATAAAAAATCGGCGCCTGCATACATTTGATGACTCAGCTTTTCATTGTATTGTATTTGCGAATGATAATATCCGGTGAAATGACTTCGCAAATGTTGCAACTGATCTTCTATCCACCATTCGCCGCTTCCGAGAATTAAAAAATTCATCTTGCCTTCCATGTGATAAATTGAATCGCTTATAACATACGGCAACAGATCAGCAGCTTTTTCTCCCACCAATCTTCCAATAAAAATAATTAATGGTTTTGTTTCATCAAGATTAAACTGATCGCATAAAACTTTTTTATTGATTTGTTTTTTTTGTTTAAAATTTTCTGTGTTGTAATCTTCCTGTATAAAAAAATCATCTGCAGGATTCCAAACATCGGTATCAATACCATTTAATATGCCAAAACATTTTCCTCTTTCATATTCAAATAACATTTCAAGCCCGTTTGCATTATGCATTAATTCCTGCAAATAACCGGGGCTTACGGTGGAAACTTTTGCAGCGCACTTTATTCCTGATGCAAGCGGATTGATGTCATTGTCCCATTCGAGCATTCCCGATTTCCACGGATCCCAATGCGGAATATAATTTGCCTTTTCCCATCCCATCCAACCCTGGTACTCTGCATTGTGAATGGTAAGTATTGTTTTTATGTAAGATAAATTTTGATAAGCATAACAATATTGCATCATAAAAGGAATCAACGCAGCCTGGTGATCGTGCACATGCACAATATCGGGATGATGATTCCATTGGCTCATCCAATCAACCACTGCAATTTGAAAAGCAGTAAACCGAAGCGAATCATCATCATACCCGTAAATCCGCTCCCTGTCAAGGATTCCGTAAATATCAACCAAATACAAATCGAAGCCAAGCTTGTTGGTTCTTTCTTTAATTATGGTATAATCAAACCAATAATGCGCCAAGCCAAAAGCGCCTTTATGCACTACATCAAAACTATTTTCATACAAAAATTTAGTTCGATACATAGGCATTACAACCTTTGCAATATGCCCGAGTTTATTTTGATATTTAGGCAAAGCGCCCACCACATCTCCAAGCCCACCTGCCTTTGCCACCGGATAACATTCTGCACTTACATGAATAATTTCCATACTTTAAAATAATATATTTATCAAAGTAACAATCATTTTCTTATTAAAAAATTATTAATGAAAATTCATACCTTGAAAAAATTCTCCTATTTTCATTTTTAAAATAATTTACGATGGCCACTCCTTCCATGAATTTATCAACTCCAAAACCAACCGGCGGAAAATTTGTACCAACTAACTACGGCGCATTAAGCACATTGGTTGTTGTATTTTTTTTCTGGGGTTTTATTGCTGCGGGCAATAGTGTTTTCATTCCTTTTTGTAAACATTATTTTCATCTCGATCAATTTCAAAGCCAGCTGATTGACTTTGCATTTTATCTCGCATATTATTTAGGAGCGTTAGCGCTTTTTGCCTACGGCGCTTTCGGTGGTAAAGACCTTGTGGCAAAATGGGGTTATAAAAAAAGTATTGTCTATGGATTATTATTTTCTGCATTGGGCGCATTAGCAATGATAATTGCAGTGAATGCAAACACATTTACAGGTATGCTGGTAGGGCTTTTCATTGTTGCATTAGGATTTTCATTGCAGCAAACTGCAGCGCAACCTTTTGCTATTTCACTTGGTGATCCATCCACAGGAACGAGTCGTGTAAATCTTGGCGGAGGTGTAAATTCTTTTGGAACAATGATTGGGCCGCTGATTGTTGCTTTTGCATTATTTGGAACCACAGCAGCAATTCCTGATGATAAAATTGCTGCATTAAGCCTGAGCAAAGTAATTATTTTATACATCGGAGTTGGTTTACTTTTTATAGCAGCAGCAGCATTATTTAATTTTTCTAAAAAAGTTCCTTCAGGAATTTCTACTGAAAAAACAGAGAAAGCCAATAAAGCTTTGTATTCATTATTAATATTAACAGGATTGCTGATTATTATGTTTGTTCCTGTTTTTAAAAGTTATCGCGGCGCAGATGCCATGAAGATTGCATCTATATCACAACAAATTTCGCCCACAACAAAACGAATAGATTCTTTAGTAATTGTTGCCAATGATCTTCCTAAAAATGCCACTGCAGATTTAGCTGCCATACATACTAATATTAATGATTTAAAATCATCTATAAAACCACAGACAGATGAAATTGAAACCATCAAAGCTCCGCTGGAAACGTATAGAATGAAATGGCTTTTCGGTGCGCTTGCAGTTGTTGTGTTAAGTTTATTGATTTCAAATATGAGCGCTAAAAGAAAACCGGATGGCTGGGGCGCAATGAAATATCCCCAATTGGTTTTGGGAATGTTAGCTTTGTTTGTGTATGTAGGTGTAGAAGTAACCACAGTGAGCAACATCAGTGAATTGCTGAAGCAGCCTGACTTTGGCGGCTATCAATCTTCGGAAGCAGGATTATTTATTTCGATGTATTGGGGCGGATTAATGATCGGACGATGGGTTGGTTCCATTTCAGTTTTTGATTTAAAAGAATCAACAAAAAAAATTCTGATGTTTGTTGTGCCGCTGGTTGCATTTGCAATTGTGCTGGCAGTAAATGCACTTTCAAAATATAATGTGCGCATTTTATATTATTATATTATTTGTGTGCTTGTGCAAATGATTGCTTTTTACATCAGCAATAATAAACCTGCGCGCACGCTTTTAATTTTCGGCGCATTAGGAATGCTTTCAATGCTCATTGGATTGTACACAACCGGCACTGTTGCTATTTATGCATTTTTAAGCGGGGGATTATTTTGTTCAATTATGTGGCCTTCTATTTTTGCTTTATCAATTGCAGGGCTTGGAAAATATACTACACAAGGCGCAGCATTTTTAATCATGATGATTTTGGGCGGAAGTATTATCCCACCAATACAAGGTAAGCTGGCAGACTTTCTTCAATCGGGAAGTGATGTAGTAGGTTATGGAATACATCATTCTTATTGGGTGCCGCTGGTATGTTTTGCATACATTACTTTATTTGCATTTATTGTAAAAGGTATTTTAAAAAGACAAGGAATAGATTATGAAAACCCGGTAGAAGACACCAGTGAAATTGCATCACCCGAGGGCGCTTTTGAAGAAGAAGCTGCCTGATAATTTTTTTATAAGAAAAAGAAGAATTAAAATATGGAATCACCATTGGAGTATGCTATTGGTATTGATGTTGGCGGCACTACCACCAAGTTTGGAATTGTAAATCATCGTGGCGAAATATCTAATCGCGGAGATATAATTACCAATCAACATACCGACATAAATAAATTTATTGATCAATTGTATGATGAGCTGCGACCTGCCATAAAAGAAATCGGCGGTGATGAATTAATAAAAGGAATTGGCGTGGGCGCTCCCAATGGAAATTATTACAACGGCAACATAGAATATGCGCCAAATCTGCATTGGAAGGGTGTGATTCCATTAGCCAAACTTATTACCAACAAGTTTAATAAACCATGCACATTAACCAACGATGCTAATGCAGCAGCAGTAGGTGAAATGATGTATGGCGCTGCCCGCGGAATGCACGATTTTATAATGATAACACTCGGCACCGGAGTGGGAAGCGGCATTATTGCCAATGGCCAATTGATACTTGGGCATGATGGATTTGCAGGCGAACTTGGCCATACGATTATTCGCCCCGGAGGTCGCCAGCACTGGGGTACAGGCATGAAAGGAAGTCTTGAAACGTATGCTTCCGCCACAGGAATTGCGATAACTGCAAAAGAAATGCTCGATGAAAGAATAAATGAGAAAAGTATTTTAAGAGTAATACCTCATAAAAAAATTGATTCAAAAGCGGTGTTTGAAGCTGCTGCAAAAGGAGATAAAATTGCGAAAGAAGTTTTCAAATTTACCGGGCAAATATTGGGGGAGGCGCTTGCTAATTTTGTAATGTTCTCTTCGCCCGAAGCCATCATTTTATTTGGCGGTGTTATTAAAGCAGGAAAGATGTTGATGAATCCTGTAAAGAAACACATGGAAAAAAATCTGCTTCCTATTTTTCAAAATAAAGTAAAATTATTATTCAGTGAATTAAAAGAATCGGATGCTGCTATTCTTGGGGCAAGCGCTTTGGTGTGGGAAATAAAACAGGAAGGATAATCGCCACGAATGCACGAATAATTTTTTTTATAAAAACGTTTAAGACAATTAAATTTTTATTTGCCACAGACAGGCGCACGAATAAAAAGTTTATAAATAGATTTTTTGCAATAAAAAAAATTGCTTTATTATTTATCGGGGGGTGGGTAAAGATTTCTACATCAAAGATTAAATAAATCCCTGGTTACATTTATTATTAAAATATTTTCTACCTCTTTGAATGGAATTGCTTCAAAGACCCCGATCCTGTGCAATAAAATTTTTACCTTCCAAAGATTCTTCCTCCGAATATGATAGTAAGAAGGAACAATACAATAAAAATGTAAAATAAAATTTTTGCAATGGAAGCCGCTCCTGCAGCGATTCCGGTAAAACCGAATATGGCTGCAATGATTGCTATTACAATAAAAATAACCGCCCATTTAAGCATAAAATTTTTTTTAGTTATAATTATGTGCTTAAAATGTATGCCAAATTATTTTGTAGCTCTCATTTTCCTAAAATTTATTTTTTGGAATAAATTTTTATTAAAAGAAATACAATTATTTATATAAATAACTATTTTCTGTTTTTGCTTCAAAGATTAACCCCCTCAAAGTATTAATCAATTTAATTTTAATCACATAACGGGTTTAATAAATATCACTTTTAAAAAATAATTTTATTTCTAACGGTAATGCCTGCCATGCAATGTAAGTAACAGAATTTTTTTGTTTTATTATTTGGGACTTGTGGTAACGGAACCTGCGCCATTATTATTTTTTTGCCAGGTATCATATTGAGGTGTGCTGCTTCCTAATCTTGTATCAATGTAAGGCTGGCCCGGCGTTCGCTGTGGCTGGGGTTTTACTTGCACAGGAAGTTTTACAGTAACGGTATCTTGTTTGTTAACCACCGGAGTATTGGTAAGGTGCGATACTGAAGCAACGTTGGATGTGGAAGTAATTGCAGGTGTAGTTTTTATTGAATGAACAGTTGCAGGCATCGCTTTGGGCATTGCTGTAGTGGTATCAACAGGAATTACCGGAATTATTGCAACAGGTTTTGAAGTATGAGCGCCAATATTAGAAACGGGAAAAGTGGTTTTTACCGGAGTTCCCTGTTGTATTTGGTCTTTAATAATTTTGGGCGTATCTGTTTTCTGTTTTTGCGGATAATATTTATCCAGCAAAGGATGTTCTGATTTATCATCTGTTTGAGATAAACCATGTAATGAAAATATACCTGCAAATATCAGCAATAATATTATTTTGCTCTGCATCGCAACACTTTTTCTTAAAGTTATTTAATTATTATACACAAACTGTATCTGTATAAAATTTTATATATACCTTATAGAATTATTATAAATTTTCTTTTGGAAAAAAGCTATTGATTTTTATCAATAAAAACAGAAATATTGAATCGTTACAGGTTATTAGATAAAAGTTAGCTAAATTGATTTTTAATTAAGTACCAAAAAATTTTATAACAACTAAAAACAAATGTTTATGAAACACAAAATTCTTGCTATTCCTTCAATTTTATTATTAACGATTGCCTTATTTTTAGCATCGTGCGCTAAAAAAGGAGATACCGGCCCGGCAGGACCAGCAGGCCCTCAAGGACCCGCAGGCCCAACCGGAAACACAGGCGCAACGGGCGTTGCGGGTACAGCTAATGTAATTTATTCTCCCTGGATGGACGTTAGATTTACACTACCTAATCCTCAGGATAGTTCTACCTGGCAAGCTCAAATTAACGCTCCTAAGTTGGTTGATTCTATTTTAAATAAAGGCGACATAAAAGTGTATTTTAATTTTGGAAGCGACTCAACTAACAGTGATCTTGTTTTAGCATTGCCTCTTGATGGTAATCTTATCGGAGTGATAGCAGAGCCTTATTTTCAACCGCAACAAATTACAATATTATCATCTGCAGACATCAGTTCATTTACCGATAACGGAAATCATTATTTTCAATTCAGATATATTTTAATTCCGGGAGGCACCACTACGCTTCCCATAAGCGTTAATGGAAATAAAAAAGCCATCAACTGGAATGATTATAACCAGGTAAAGGCTTATCTCGGTTTAAAAGATTAAGAATACTTATTTAGCTGCGCAGGTATATCAAAAGATATATCTGCGCTTGTTGAATACTTTTAATCTGCTTTAATAAAATTGGAAAAATTATTCTCAAATTTTTACCTATTGAGCAAATCTATAACCATAAAATTGAGTTTACTTCAATTTATTAAGTCTATTTCAAGTTCAATATAATCAACTAAATTATTTCTGTTAAGAATAATGTGAGAAACTTTATTCAAAATATTAATTAATTTATTGCATTAAGTTTAAAGACTATTTGATATGAAATAAAATTAGGAAGATAGAGGTCCCGAGCGGATTCGAACCGCTGTGGAAGCTTTTGCAGAGCTCTGCCTAACCACTCGGCCACAGGACCATTTTTAAAAGGCACAAAAGTAATATAATTTTTTTTAGAAATTTTTAAACCTAATATTTTCGAAATTCGGGATTTATAAAATTTATTTTTAAATTAAATACATTATCGCTAAAATATCAAGCTCTTTATGCAACCCATTGCAATATCAGAATTAATCATTAACGATAGCGGCGCTATTTATCATTTAAATATAACACCCGCCGAAATTGCTGAAACCATTATCACTGTTGGCGATCCGGCAAGAGTAAAAGAAGTGAGCAAGCATTTTGATAAGATAGAAGTACAAAGAAGTCATCGTGAATTTGTAACACACACCGGCTGGCTCGGTAAAAAAAGAATTTCGGTAGTAAGCACAGGCATTGGCACCGATAATATTGATATTGTTTTAAATGAATTGGATGCTTTGGTAAATATTGATCTTGCAACAAGAACTATAAAAAATGAATTGAAACATTTAAATATTATTCGCATCGGCACTTCCGGTTCGTTGCAGGCCGATGTGCCTGTTGACAGCTTTGTTACCAGTACCCACGGGCTTGGCATTGATAACCTGATGAATTTTTATGTGCACGATAATAATGAAGAAGAAAAACAATTGCTGCATTCATTTGTTACACAAACACAATTGCACAATAACTTTAGTTATCCATATATTGCCGGAGCAGCCATGTCGCTAATGAAATATTTTGTAAATGGTTATCATCAGGGAATCACTGTTACCTGCCCGGGATTTTATGGCCCGCAAGGCAGAGTCTTGCGGCTCGGCATTACTAATCCGCAATTGATTGACCGGCTTACAGATTTTAAATTCGGACAATATCGTATAATTAATTTTGAAATGGAAACTGCCGGAATATATGGATTGGGCAAGGCTTTGCAGCATAACTGCATTTCATTGAGTGCCATTGTTGCCAATCGCATTCATAAAAATTTCAGTGCAAACGGATTAGCTTTGATTGAAAAATTAATTGTAAAAACATTAGAAATAATTTCTGAAAAATTATAAAATGAAAATAGAATTTTATAAATACCAGGGTGTGGGAAATGATTTTATTTTGCTCGATAACCGGGAAAATATTTATAGTAACATTACTCCCAGACAGGTAAATTTTTTATGCCACCGGCGTTTTGGAATCGGGGCAGACGGGCTTATGATGTTGAATAAAAATGAAGCTTTCGATTTTGAAATGATTTATTTTAATTCAGACGGAAATCCCGGCTCCATGTGTGGTAACGGCGGAAGATGTATCATAAAATTTGCATCTGCTTTAGGTATAAAAAAAACGAAATACAATTTTATTGCAGCAGATGGTTCGCATGAAGGTGAAATAGATTTGAATGGAGAAGTGAGATTAAAAATGAGCGATGTAAATGATGTTGATTTTTCTTTTACTTATTATATTTTAAATACCGGCTCGCCTCATTATGTAAAAATTGTTTCAGATGTACGGCATACAGACGTTGTTGCCGAAGGTCGTGAAATACGCAACAGCAAAGAATTTGCAAAGGAAGGCATTAATGTAAATTTTGTAGAGTCTCTCGACGATGATACCATTTATGTGCGTACGTATGAGCGTGGAGTGGAGGATGAAACGTACAGTTGCGGCACCGGCGTTACTGCATCGGCGCTTATTTCAGCGCACAATGATAATGGATTTAATCGCGTGGAAGTAAAAACAAAAGGAGGTAGGCTAAGTGTTGAATTTGAAAAAATAAATGATAAAATGTTTACCAATATCTGGCTGTGCGGCCCTGCTGAATTAGTTTATAAAGGAGAAATAAATTTAAATATTTAGCATGTTCAATATCCGCGTGTATGGCATACTGTTAGAAGAACAAAAAAGAATTCTTGTAAGCGATGAATTGATACGGGGGAATTATTATACAAAATTTCCCGGTGGCGGCCTTGAATTGGGCGAAGGCACACGCGATTGCCTGAAAAGAGAATTTATGGAAGAAATGAATTTGAATGTGCTGGTGCAGGAACACATTTATACAACCGATTATTTTCAAATGAGCGCTTTCAACCCTGCAGACCAGATCATTTCCATTTATTATTATGTAAAAGCTTTGGAACCAATAATTGCTCCATTGAGAGATAAAGAATTTGATTTTGATGAAAGTCAAATGAAAATTTATAAAGAAAAAAATGAAATTGAAACTTTTCGTTTTATTGAATGGAATAATTTTTCTGCAGAAAGTGTTACATTACCAATTGATAAAATTGTTGCTGAGTTAATTAAGAATCATTTTGAAAGTTGAAGAGAAAAGTCGCATTATAAAAAAATTTTGCACCCAAATTTAAGATTCACAATTAATTTTCCCCTTCGGGGTCAGGGGCTTTTTATCCTGCCGTTATAATATTGTCAAACTCTTTGCCAGCGCCCATTGCAGCTTTTTTCATTTTTTCAGCAGTTTCATGGCCAACATATTTCTCTATTCTTTTTTCAACAAAATAAATTACCGGAGTAAGAATAATTGCCATAAAAAATTTATACAAATAATTCATAATACCAACAGCTAAAATTAATTGCCAGGTAAAGATTCCACTAAATGCAATAAACAATACAATGTAACTATCTACCAATTGCGAAACGAGTGTGGAACCGGTTGCACGTAACCATAAATTTTTATTGCCGGTAACTTTTTTTATTTTATGAAATACAGTAACGTCAACGATCTGGCTTGTCAGAAATGCAACAATGCTGCCGATAATGATGCGCATGTTTTGCCCGAATATCGCATTGAAAGATGTTTGAATATTTTCTACTCCTTGTTGATGACTACTGTCAATCCATGCTTTTGCCGGCGGTAAACCAATAGCAATAAAATACATAAAAAAAGCATAAGCAATTAAACCAACTGCTGTAATAGAAATTCTTCTTACTGCCCGAGGCCCATAAAATTCATTAATAATATCTGTGATAACAAACTCAAGCGGCCAAAGGACTACACCACAGGTAAGTGTAAACGACAAGCCGTTTTGCCCGAATAATGTAAAGTTAGCAGGATGGAGTCCCAGTAGGGCTTCTAAAGAAAAAAGTTTGGTGCCTATTGCTTCAGCAATCAGTGCATTGGCAACAAAAAAAGAAGAAAATATTACAAATAATTTAGTAGGCCGGTCGCTTAAAATTTTATGTATCATTGCAGTTGTTTATCTGAAAAAGAAATAAAAAATTTGAAAAATTAAAAATAAACAATTCACGATTGCCATCCATTTGGGAAGCAATTTGTATTTTCCTGTTATAATTATAATGGAATAAACAATGATCATGAGAAGGTTTATTATAATTGCAAAAATTCCCAGTGTAATAACAATATCTTTAAAAAAAGAAATAGAAGAAACGGTATCGCTGCTGTGTGTAACCGGTTTTGCAGATTCCATTTTTTGAAAAAAAATAAAAAGCAAAAATGAAATATTGCAAATGATAGCAAGCCGCGAAAAAAAAGATATGACCTTCATAAGGGTTACAAAAAAAATAACGATTACAGGAATTAAAACTAATTACACGAATTAAAAACTAATTATTTGATAAAGCAATTCTTAATTCGTGTAATAAATTCGTGGCAAACAACTCACCAAAATAATATTAATTTGTTGAATTAAATATTTTTATTCATGGCCAATGTGCTAAGTATTGTCTCTTATAAAATTTTTCCTGCGAAGTTTGGAGGCCAAAAAGGCATTGCCAACTTTAATGAATATTTTTCAAAATATCATAATTTGTATTGCGTAAGTATTAAGGAGAATGCCGCCAGCGCTGCATCTTACACTATTATAAATAAACTCAATAATAACAAACTGCGTTATATTAATATTTTTTATTTTGGTTTTATAAAAAAAATTATCCGGCAACATAATATCTCTCATGTGATTCTGGAACATCCTTATTATGGATGGCTTGGGTTGCTGCTAAAAAAATTTTGTAAAATAAAATTGATTGTTCATTCGCACAACATCGAAGCAGAAAGATTTAAAACAACAAAAAGATGGTGGTGGAAAATATTATGGCATTATGAAAAATATATTCATCGCCATGCCGATTTTACTTTTTGTATTAATGAGAAAGATCGTAAATATTTTATTAATGAATATAAATTATTGCAAAAAAAAACCTCGGTTATCACTTTTGGAATATCATGGAATTCAGCGCCGGCAATAGTTGAGCGATTATCTGCCAAAAATGAATTATTAAAAAAATATGGTTTAAAAAATGAAACTGCTTTGTTTCTTTTTAATGGCGCTTTGGATTACAAGCCAAATTTTGATGCCATAAAAAATATCATTGAAAAAATAAATCCAATATTTATTGCTAAAAATATTTTATATAAAATAATTATTTGCGGACGAAATCTTCCGCCAGAAATGAATGAATTAAAACAATATGAAAATATTATTTATGCAGGATTTGTTGATGACATTACTTTATATTTTAAAGGAGTGGATGTTTTTATAAATCCCGTAACAGATGGCGGCGGTATAAAAACAAAATTGGTAGAAGGGTTGGGATATAATTTAAACGCGGTTTCAACAATCAATGGCGCTATTGGTATAGATGAAAATATTTGTAACGGAAAATTATTATTGTGTGAAAATGAAGACTGGCAAGACTTTTCAAATAAAATGCAGCAGGCAATACACATTGATAAATCAATCGGAGATGAATTTTTCAATTATTTTTATTGGAACAATATTGCCAGGAAAGCAGCAGCGATTGTAGATGATTTGTGATTACTTTGCTACAGTAGAGCTGATTTAAGTTTATAAAAATTTAGAAGTTTAGAAAGTTTAGAAATTATTCTTAGTTACAAGCTTTAAATTTTATCAGTGATTCCCCACATTTTACCAATGTCATTTATTTGCTCTGGTTGCATGCGTGAAATAAGATAATGTCCTTTCGCATTCTTCTGCCTGAATGCTTCATACAATGTAACCGCACAAGCCACAGAAATATTCAACGATTTAATAATACCCACTTGCGGAATAATAAAGTCGCCATCAGCATACCTTCTTATATCATCACTTACGCCAAAAGTTTCATTGCCAAAAACAAGCGCAACGGAGTGGGTTAAATCAAGTGAATATACATCGGAAGCGTTTTCATTTAAATGACTGATGTATATTTTTTCATAACATTTTTTTATTTCTGTAAAACATTTTTCTACATCTGTAAACTCATGAATAGTGAGCCATTCAGAAGCGGTTGACGAACTTTTGTATCCCCATTTTTTATGAGGCGCAATACGATTATTTAAAATATAAACATCCTGAATGCCCACTGCATCGCAGGTGCGCATTACGGCAGAAACATTATGCGGATCAAATACATTTTCCAACACAACAGTAAGATCTGGCTGGCGATGATGAAGAACGGTTGTAAGGCGTTTGTATCGTTCTGGTGTCATAACTCATAAAAGTAAAGTTTACTGATGAGAAAATAAATGGCACTATAAATAATAAATTTGGTTCTTTGAAATTTTCATAATTTGACTAACAAATTCTGCGTATGTTTCCATTTACAATTCAATTAAAGTCTACTCTTACCAATAATGGTGGAAATATAGACAAACAGAAAGCATTACTTCTTTTGAGTAAGTATGTAGAATCACATAGCGGCACCAATATTTATATTGCAGAAGATAGTTTGTTTTTTAAGCCGCGTTTTTATCTTTTCGCAAATGGGTGGAGAAAGTTTGGGATTATTGATAAAGGGGAGTTTTTAATAAAAAATAACGAACTAATATTTAAGTTTTACTTATATCAAATGTTCTTTTTTGCATTATTGTTCATTTTTCTTTTCTGGTCTTCAACAAGAAATATCTTTATTGCGCTGTTTTTAGTACTAGGCGTTCTCGGACTAAATTTGATAATGGCAATAATACGCTATCGAAATATGATGAAACAATTGACGTTTATGTTATCAAACTAACGACCATGTCTAAACGAAAATAATTGGGTAATGTTCAGAATTCCCTATTTGCCTATTTACTTCAAATGCCTTTCCTTCAAAACATCCAACACTTCATCAAGGTCAATATTTTTTTCGCGAAGCAAAACCAGATAATGAAATAATAAATCCGCAGCTTCATTTACAAAAAGTTTTTTATGATTGTCTTTTGCTTCAATTATTAATTCCACTGCTTCTTCGCCTACTTTTTGTGCAATAGCGTTTAATCCTTTTTTAAATAAAGTAGAAGTGTATGAACCGGAAACAGGATGTTTCTTTCTTCCTAAAATAATTTTTTCAAGTGTTTTTAAAAAATCTTCGGAAACATTTTCTTCATTAAAACAAGTCTCGGCACCGGTGTGGCACACGTTTCCATCGGGTTTGGCTTTTATGAGCAACGTATCAAAATCACAATCGGTTTTCAGATCTACAAAGTGTAAAAAATTTTTGCTCGTTTCTCCTTTTACCCACAAGCGTTTTTTAGTGCGGCTGTAAAAAGTTACCAACTCCGATTCTATTGTTTCAAGCACTGCTTCTTTATTCATAAAACCAAGCATTAAAACTACATTGGTTGATGCATCCTGCACGATAACCGGAATCAATTCATTTTCATATTTTGAAAAATTGAGCCGTTTCAACATTTCTGCATAACTTTTGTTCATAGCCTTACATTAATTTTTTTTTCTGATAAAAATTTTTTTAAATCGGGTATTTCAATTTCTTTGTAATGAAACACGCTTGCTGCTATAGCCGCATCAGCATTGGCTTTTATAAATACATCAGCAAAGTGTTGCAGCGTACCTGCGCCGCCTGATGCAATTACGGGCACCTTCAATTCATTCGATAATAAAGAAGTAATATCTTCTGCAAAACCATTTTTTGTTCCATCATTATTCATAGAAGTTAATAAAATTTCTCCTGCTCCCGATTTGGTTGCTTGCTTCGCCCATTCATAAGTTTTGGTATTAGTTTTAATTCTTCCTCCATTTAAATATACATACCAATTTCCATCTATTTCTTTTTTTGTATCAATTGCTAAAACCACGCACTGGCTTCCAAATTCATCAGACATCCCTTTTATAAGTTTTGGATTTTTAAATGCAGCAGAATTAATTGAAATTTTATCGGCGCCATTTTGTAATAGTTCATAAGCATTGCTTACAGAAGTAATTCCGCCGCCAACAGTAAAAGGGATGTTGATGTTTGCGGCAATTTTTTTTACCAGGCCTACCAATGTTTTTCTTTTTTCAATCGTTGCAGTAATATCAAGAAAAACTAACTCGTCTGCGCCTTGCTGTGAATAATACATCGCAAGCTCAACCGGATCGCCGGCATCGCAAATGTTTATAAAATTAATTCCCTTAACGGTGCGGCCATTATTAATATCAAGACAAGGAATAATTCTTTTTGCAAGCATTAATTCTTTTTTATAAAATTTTGAATTTGCTGAATAGAAATTTTTTTTTCGTAAAATGCTTTCCCTATTATAGCGCCCGTGCAGCCTGCATCCTGTAAAGCAAACAAATCTTCATAACATGCAATTCCGCCGCTGGCAATAAGATGCAGCGAAGGAAATTCTTTTAAAATTTCTTTATATAATTCAATTGACGGCCCCTGCATCATTCCATCCTTTGAAATATCAGTGCAAAATATTTTATTAATGTTTAACTGAATTATATTTTTTATGAAATCAAAAATATCCAAGCCTGTATTCTCTTTCCAACCATGAATTTTAATTTTTTTATCAAGCACATCAGCGCCTGGTAAAAATTTTTCCGGACAAAATTCATTAATCCATTGAAAAAATAAATCGGGTGATTTTATTATAACACTTCCCACACTTGCCATCGCTGCTCCCGCATTGAAAACAGTTTTTATTGATTCTGTTGTTTTCAATCCGCCGCCAAAATCAATGATAAGAGATGTGTGTGTTGCAATATGTTCAAGGGTTTCCAGGTTTTTTAATGATTGTCCGTTTGCGCCATCAAGATCAACAATGTGTAATCTCTTTATTCCAACGGCTTCAAAATTTTTTGCAACTTCCAAAGGTTTTTTATTATAAATTGTTTTTTTATTAAAATCACCTTTCGCTAAACGCACACATTTTCCATCCATAATATCAATTGCCGGTATCAATTCCATCAGCTACACAGTTTTAAAAAGTTTGAAATAATCTGTGCGCCTGCATCCGCTGATTTTTCTGCATGAAACTGCACGCCGTAAAAATTATTTTTTTGCAAGGCAGCGCTGTACGGAATTATATAATCAGTAGTGGCAACAGTTTGCGACGAAAGTTCTGCATAATAACTGTGCACATAATACACATAAGAATTTTCTTTTACTCCATTAAATAAAGATGATTTCAAATTATAAATATTGTTCCATCCCATTTGCGGAATTTTAAAATTATGGTTATCACTTTTAAATTTTTTAACATTGGTATCAAAAATTCCAAGACAACGTGTATTGCCTTCTTCACTATGATTGCATAATAACTGCAAGCCAAGACAGATGCCCAATACAGGCTGTTTTAAAGAAACAATTAATTTATCCAGATTATTTTTTTGCAAATATTTCATTGCCGAAGCTGCATTACCTACCCCGGGAAAAATTACTTTGTCTGCTTTATTTATTTCTTTCTTATCATCTGTAATAACTGCGTCTATGCGTAATCGTTGTAATGCATACAAAACACTTTGAACATTGCCCGCGTTATATTTTATAATGGCTACGTTCATAAAATACCTTTGGTTGTTGGCAAAGAATTATTTTTTATATCGCGGCGTATTGCCATCTTTATTGATTTGGCAAATACTTTAAAAATGGATTCAATTTTATGATGTTCATTGGTACCTTCTGCTTTTATATTGAGATTACATTTTGCAGCATCGCAGAATGATTTAAAAAAATGATAAAACATTTCTGTTGGCATTTCTCCAATTTTTTCACGGTTAAAATTTACATCCCACATTAACCAGCTTCTGCCACCAAAGTCAATAGCAGCTTGTGCCAGGCAATCATCCATTGGTAACATAAAGCCATATCTTTCTATACTTTTTTTATTTCCTAATGCTAATAGAAAAGATTCGCCTAAAGCAATTGCTACATCTTCAATCGTGTGATGTTCATCAATGTGCAGATCACCTTTACAAGTAATATTTAAATTGATTCCAGAATGTTTTGCAAGTTGTTCAAGCATGTGATTAAAAAATCCAAGACCGGTCTCAACATTTGAAATTCCTTCACCATCAAGATTAAGTTCTATTTTAATTTTAGTTTCATTTGTATTTCTTACATGATTAATTTTTCTTGGTGGCATTTTCAAATATTCATAAATGTCTTTCCAGTTTTTTGTTTGCAAAGCAATTACATGAGTAAGTTGCTTTTCCGTTTCTTTTAAATCATTTATTCCTAAGGCATCATGATTATTTATCCAGAAAGCTTTACAGCCAAGGTTTTCAGCCAGCTTTACATCAGTAAGTCTGTCGCCGATTACAAAAGAATTTTTTAAATCATATTTAGTTTCATTAAAATATTTTGTAAGCATTCCAGTTCCTGGCTTACGTGTGTTTTTATTTTCATGAGCAAAGGTGCAGTCAATACATACTTCGGAAAAAATGATTCCTTCATTTTCAAAAGTTCGCAAAATAAAATTATGTATAGGCCAAAAAGAATCTTCAGGAAAAACATCTGAGCCCAATCCATCCTGGTTAGTTACCATCACCAAATCATAACTCATTTCATTCACAATTTTGGTGAGGTATTCAAAAACATGCGGATAAAATTCCAGTTTATTAAATGCATCTAACTGATAAGTTGGCGGGGCTTCTTTTATCAATGTTCCGTCTCGATCAATAAATAATACCCCCCTGCCTGCCCCAGAGGGATTGAGATTTAAACTTTTTTCATCAAGATTTTCTTTATTCATATTTCTTTAAACTTTTTATTAAGATTTGATTTTCTTCCGGATTTCCAATTGTTATTCTTAAACAATTTTCACACAAAGGTTCTTTACTTCTGTTGCGCACAATAATTTTTTGTGCAGATAAACACTGATACAACTTATCTGCATCATTTGTTTTTATTAAAATAAAATTTGCATCTGATGGATAAATTTTTTGTATAAAACTGAATTGAGATAATTGCTCTTGCAAAATTTTTTTTTGTTCAATTATGTTTTTAATATTGGTATTCACTTCTTCAACTGCTGTTAATGCTTTAGCTCCTAATTGTTGTGATGAAAGATTAATATTATAAGGCGGCTTCACTTTATTAAAGAGTTCAATAATTTTTTCAGACGCAAACGCGAGTCCCAAGCGCAATGCAGCCAATCCCCATGCTTTTGAAAGTGTTTGCATCACGATCAAATTTTCATATTCGGTAAGTTCCTGTAAAAAACTTTTTTGCCTTGAATAATTGATATACGCTTCATCAATTAGCACAATGCCGGGAAAATTATTAATCAATAATTCTATGTCTATCCTGTTCATATTATTTCCTGTAGGGTTATTGGGCGAGCAAATAAAAAGCAATCTGCTATTTATATCTGTTGCTTCTAAAATATTTTCAACATCAAGTTGAAAATCGTGTGTAAGATTTATTTCTTTCACCTTCACATCATTTATGTTGCCGCAAACTTTATACATTCCATAAGTTGGCGGACAAATAATAACATTGCTTTTGCCGGGCTCGCAAAAAATTCTATAAGCGAGGTCAATTACTTCATCGCTGCCATTGCCGATAAAAATATTTTGCGAAGGAATTCCTTTTATTTTGGAAAGTTGATTTTTTAAATTCCATTGTAATGGATCGGGATAACGATTAAGCCTCGCCCCCGCCCCCTCTCCCGAATGAGAGGGGAGAAGAACCGGCGATCCATAGCTATTTTCATTAGCGTCTAAAAAAACAGCAGCATCGCCCGAATATTCTGTTCGTGCAGAAGAATATGGCTTCAATTTTTTTATATTTTCTCTTACCAATTTATATAAATCAAAATCTTTCATTATTAATTTTTCATTTGTTTTAAACGAATGCTTATTGCATTTTTATGTGCTTCCAATCCTTCGGCTTCAGCCATCACTTCAACAGCATTACCAATATTTTTTATTCCTTTTTTATTAATTTTTTGAAACGCAATTTTTTTTACAAAACTATCAACCGATACGCCGCTGTGCGTTTTTGCATACCCGTTAGTAGGCAGTGAATGATTGGTTCCGGAAGCATAATCACCGGCGCTTTCAGCAGAAAGATTTCCAAGAAAAACGCTTCCTGCATTTGTAATATAACGGCCATGCCTATACGCTTTTTTTGAAGCAATGATCAAATGTTCGGGTGCATACTCATTTAAAAATTCAAATGCTTCTTCTTTCTTTTTTATTACAATGAAACGCCTGTTTAAAAAACTTTGTTCAATAATATTTTTTCTCGATAACAATGGCAATTGCTGATGAATGGCATCAATTATTTTTTCAATAATTTTTTTATAAGGTGCAATGAGCACTACCTGGCTATCGCTGCCATGTTCGGCCTGACTTAATAAATCAGCTGCAACAAATTCAGGAACACAAGTATCATCAGCATAAACAGCCAACTCACTTGGACCTGCCAACATATCAATGGCAATACCATTCGCATTCACTAATTTTTTTGCGCATGTTACGTATTGATTTCCCGGCCCGAAAATTTTATAAACTTTTTCTAACGTTTGTGTTCCATACGCCAATGCGGCAATAGCCTGCGCTCCGCCGCTTTTATAAATTTTATCAATGCGGAGAATATCGGCAACATATAAAATTGCATTACTTATTTTTCCATCAATTTGCGCTGGTGTTGTTACAATAATATTTTTGCAGCCGGCAATTTTTGCAGGAATGGCAAGCATTAAAAGAGTTGAAAATAAAGGAGCGCTGCCACCGGGAATATATAATCCAACTTTTTCAATCGGTACATTTTTTCTCCAGCACGTAACCCCGGGAAGCGTTGTAATCTTTTTTACTTTTTCAATTTGCGATTGATGAAATTTTTCAATATTATCTTTTGCAAGATGAATTGCTTTCTTTAAATTTTTATCAAGAGATTTAGAAGCGTTCTTTATTTCATCTTTAGTAATCCATAAATTATCAGGAGCAAATCCATGAAATTGTAATGAATATTTTTTTATTGCTTCATCTCCGGTTTGTTTTACATTATTGATAATTTCTGAAACAGTTTGTTCCAGATTTTCATTATTAACCAAAGGCCTTTTAATCAACTCAGGCCATTGCAATTGTGGCGGATTTATAATTAATGTATTCATTTTACAATATCATTTTTTCGATGGGCACTACTAAAATTCCTTCTGCGCCGTACGATTTTAATTTTTCAATAATATCCCAAAAGTCGCTTTCGTTCACCACGCTTTGTACGCTGCTCCAGCCTTCTTCAGCAAGCGGAACAATAGTGGGGCTTTTCATTCCTGGCAACACAGAAGCAATTTTTTTTAATTGATTATTCGGCGCATTCAGCATAATGTATTTATTATTTTTTGCAGCCTTAACTGCGTTTATGCGTAACCGTAGTTTATCGAGAATTGCATTATTTTCTGCAGAAATATTTTTACCTGAAATCAACACGGCTTCCGATTGTAAAATTACTTCTGCTTCTTTTAAACCATTTGTAAAAAGTGTGCTGCCACTGCTTACGAGATCACATATAGCATCAGCAAGACCAATGCCGGGCGCTATTTCCACCGATCCGCTTATCTCATGAATTTCTGCATTTACATTTTTTTTATTCAAAAAATTTTGCAAAAGATTTGTGTATGATGTAGCAATTTTTAAATCTTTTAAATCATCAACGGATGTATAATTCATATTTTTGGGAACCGCAATGCTGAGCCTGCAACGGCCAAATCCTAATTTGCTTACTACATCTACCTCTTTATTTTTTTCATATACAATATTTTCGCCAACAATTCCTGCATCGGCAACTCCATCATAAACATATTGCGGAATATCATCATCACGCAAAAAATAAACTTCTACCGGAAAATTAAATGCAACAGATTTTAATTGCCTGTTTCCGTTGTTTATTTCAATACCACATTCCTGCAACAGATGTAATGAATGTTCATAAAGCCTCCCGGATTTTTGTATTGCTATTTTCAGCATGTTTTATTTTTAAAAATAAAAAGGCTCACTTTTCAGTAAGCCTTTTGAAAATATGTTTTACAACATACCAATCACCTTAGCTTACCCTTCGGTAAAAAATGATGATGGTGTATGTGTGTTGTTTGTTTCATTTATAATTGCAAAGTAAAGGATGAAAATTTATTATAACAAAAAAAGTTTGCGAACCTCACCCCAACCCCTCTCCCAAGGGAGAGGGGCAAGAAATCCGCTACCAGACAGGGTACCCTTCGATCCATAAATTTAAAACGATTCAACATCTACTCCAATTCCATTGAAATTATTATAAATAATTTTTCCATAATCAAATGTTACACCCTTTGCAACATCTTCTGAAAGAAGCAATGGGCCATCCATATCAACGTAATCAATAAACGGAAGTAACTGTGCAATGGCTGCTGTACCAATTGAACTTTCATTCATGCTGCCCACCATCACCTTCATTTCGAGTATGCGTGACCGTGAGATCATCCGCAAGGCTGGCGTAATACCACTGCACTTTGTAAGCTTAATATTTATTCCATGAAAATGATCATAACATTTGTCCACATCACTTTCTGCCACACAGCTTTCATCGGCAATGAGCGGGAGCGGTGAATTTTTGTATAAAAATTTCATTCCATCCCAATCATCTTTTGCTAATGGTTGTTCAATAAATTCTACATTCATATCTTTAAACGCATTTATTTTCTGTATTGCTTCATCGGGCTTCCACGCTGCGTTTGCATCAATTCTAAAAACGGAGGATGTATGGTTTCTTAATTCAGTAATTATCTCTACATCATTATCGGTTCCTAATTTTATTTTATAAATAGGCCAGGGTTTTTCTTCCATTTTAGCAACCATATTTTTTATAGAATCAATGCCGATAGTATAATCGGTTAATGGATTTTTTGTAACATCTCCATTCCATAAATTGTGCAATTGCTTTTTATTCATCTTTCCATAAATATCCCACGCAGCCATATCAAGCGCACAAACTAAAAATGAATTTTGCGGAAACAAATGATGCAAATAATGCCAGTATCTTTCAGGATGAGTAAACGCAAATTTTTCAATCAAATTTTTTTTTGCTTCAATATCTTCAATCATTTTTTCTACCGGAATATTGTAATAATTGATTGCAGGCGCTTCGCCATATCCTTTTATTCCAAAGTAATCAAGTTCTATCAATAAGGATGGCTGATGTGTTTTGGTTCCCTTTGAAATAGTGAACGGATAACTAAACTTTAAATCAATCTTTTTGTAACGAAGGTTCATGGGTTCAACCTCCCGCTTTCTCTTATATATTTTTTTATCTCATAATTAAAATCTTTTTGTTTCAATAAATCTTCTAAATTTAAATGCATTCGGTAACCCCAGTAATGATTGGCATCGGAAGGAATATTGATTCGCTCATCATTTGGATTTTCTCTTCTTAATTTTTCACTAATGCCCAATAAATCCTGCAATAAAAATATACACCACATAGCAGGCGAATATAAATTTTGCAAAACAATTTCTTTATTGATCCACGGCTCGCAAAAGTAGGGCGCCTCGCCATAATGGCCGAGCATATAATTATAAAAACGTTGTGTTTTATTTCTGTCTTCTTCCCACCAACCGCGAATGGTGCTCATGTCGTGGGTTGATGGCGTTACCACAGCGAGATATGGCGAATCGTTCGGATGAAAAAAATCTTTTTGTGGATCTTTTGGCATCCTTTCTACTTCAAGGGCTAAAATGCTGAGGTTGCTCATTACTTCGGGAACGCAATGGGGCACCATGCCAAGGTCTTCACCGCAAATAAGCATGTTGGTGCTTCGCTTCAGTTGCGGCAATTTTTTCATGGCTTCTTTTTTCCAGAAATCATCCTGCCTCCGATAAAAATAATTTATATACAAATCGTGCAGCCGTTCTTTTGTATGATATTCCAGTTGTTGAAATGAGGAAGTATTTTTAATATCAATTCTGAAATGAAATTGTTGGCCACCAGAATTTTCTTCTTCAAATAAAATTATATTGCTTAATAAATCAAAAAGCCCCTGTTTTATTTTCGAGTAACCATCACCGTTAGTTTCCAAAAAATATTCTTCAACTTTTTGCTGGGTATTAAATTCTTCTTTCAAATTGTATTGCCCCTGCGAAGCATTTTCAAGAAAATGTTGTTTTACAAAATCAGTTTCTTCACCGAACATCCATCCAAGAATTTCATCTGTTATAAATGGCTTGCAATACCTGTCGTAACTGAACCAAATATTATTGTTATGAAATTCTGAAATGTGAACAGGAATTGCAGGAACAAATCTTCCCATAATGCCTTCAACCGAATGTATGGGGATGCTCCACATTCTGAAAAAACCAAGAATGTGATCAATGCGAAAAGCATCAAAATAATTGCTCATCTGGTCGAAACGGCGGCGCCACCATTGGAAACCCGTTTCCTGCATGGTTTTCCAGTTGTAAGTGGGAAAGCCCCAGTTCTGGCCTTTTACCGCAAAGTCATCAGGCGGAGCGCCCGATTGTTCATTCATATTATATAATGAGGGATTGGCCCAGGCATCACAACCGTAGCGGTGAATACCGATTGGGATATCGCCCTTTACAGCAATTTTATTTTTATGCGCATAATTTACTGCTGCTTTCAATTGCAAATGCAAATGATATTGCACAAAATAAAAAAATGCAATCGCATCATAATGTTTTGTAGATGGCGCAACTAATTTTTGAATTTCAGATTCGTTGTACGTTTTATATTTTTTCCATTTATTAAAATCAGCAGTTTTGTTTTTATCGCGCAAATAAGAAAAAGCTGCGTAAGGCACCAGCCAGTAACGGTTCAATTCAAAAAATTCAAAATAATTGGGATCGTTTTTTAAAGTATCTTTTAAAGCAAGATATAATTCTTTTAATGCAGACAATTTAAATTTCATTACCTGCGTATAATCGAAAACTGCGAGCGCATTTAATTGTTTTTGTTTTTTCTTTAATGGCTTTAAAATATCTGCATGTTCTTTGCCTGCAACTTTTTCAAGATTGATGTAAATAGGATGAATAGCAAACGCAGAAATGGCTGCATAAGGATAGGAATCGCTTGAGGTATGTGTTGCAGTGGTATCATTTATTGGCAACAACTGAATTAGTTGCAAACCTGTTTTTTTTGCCCAGTCAATCAGCAAAGGAATATCAGTAAATTCTCCAATGCCAAAACTTTTTTTAGAACGAAGGCTAAACACCGGAATTACCACTCCGGTGCCTTTCCATAAGGTAATCGGGCAATTTACAAATCCATCATGAATGATAATCTTTTCAATGTGCGATTCAAAATTTTGAATAACCCGGTTTTCGCCATCTTCAAATCGCATTGTTTTTTGCTCAACATTATAAATACCATATTTGTAAGTGGCAGGCCAGTCATTTTCCGCTAATAATATTTTTGCAACAAACCAATCATTTTTTGGAGTAAGTAAAATAGGATCATTTGCATTCCAGCTTTTTAAACTTTGTGTAGAGCCGCACAACGCAATGGCCTCGCCGGTTTGCAGTAATGGCGCTTTTACGCGAAACTCGTAAGAATAATTTTTTACAGGAGCTGTTTTTATTTTAGTAACCTTGTTCAGCAACACTTTATTAAAAGCTCTTGTAAAAAAAACATTGCCAACAGTATTGGCGCCGTTCCATGTATCATACATCGTAATAAAACCGGTACGAATAAGCGACAGATCAATTACCCTGTTTTCTTCTCCATCAAAAATGATGGAACCATCTGTGTCTTTTAAAAAATATTTGTATAAAACAGTATCATCAAAATCTTTTGGAAACTCAATTTTTGCATGCCAGTAATCATTGTTATAAAACGATAATTCAATTGCTGCATCCCGATTATTATTTCCTAAATAATCATTATTGCCTGTAATAAAAAGAGACTGACCAAAATGCGTATAGTATTTTAAATAAAAATGAATCGTCATTAATTGTAGGTTAAAAAGAGCAATATAATCTGTTTAATTTATAATGTAAAAAATACACAATAATTTGAATTAAAATAATTTTTTGTTAATCGTGCGGCAAAAATAATTTTTAATTAGTGGAAATAAAAAAAGAGGTTGCGAAATATGCAACCTCTAAGTCCTGAAATTAAGGCTTTATTTATTTTATGTTTTCAAATTACAGGTATTCGTTTCATGTAGGTTATTTATTTTTTATTTACTCAAATAACCAAAAAGCCCATGACTTTCATCATCAGGGCCGGCAGTGAAATATAATTGTTTTGGATCTGCATTTGGAATATTATTTTCAATGGCCCACAACCCATCAATGATAATATCATCGCCCCCTTCATTTTTCAGGCTTCCAACAAAATCTCCATTATCCTTATAAACATTGATGCGCCCGTTGCCAAAGTTTCCAATTAAGATGGTATTAGGATCATTAAAAAAGCCATTTGCTGTTGGAACAATTCCCCACGGAGAGTTAAGAGCGCCTCTGGATGCAAAACGTTTTAATAATTTACCATTTGCATTGAAAACATCTACAAAACCATTACCCGGCCCTTTTTGGTCATCCTCATTATCCGGGGCTTTATGTTTTGCATACGTAACATATAAGTTACCATCAATGTTCCTGATGTTGAATGGTCCATAGTCTGATGGAATACCACCGTCGGCAAACGGCTTGTTGGTAACATAATTAAAATTGCTGTCGAATACCGCAAATTGCAGCCTCAAATTTTTTATAATTACTAAAAGCGTTATTTCACTTCTTCAAATTCTGCATCGGTAACATTATCACCGGCGTTAGCCTTTGCATCGGCGCTTTCATTGGGCTGTTGGTTTTGCGTTTGTCCGTCACCGTTAGTTGGCCCTTGTTGCTGAGATGTTTTATACATTTCTTCACTGGCTGCTGTCCACGCTGCATTCATTTCGGCCACTGCGGTATCAATAGCGTTTACATCCTGGCTTTTATGCGCTTCTTTCAGTTTGTTCAAAGCAGCTTCAATCGGCGCTTTTTTATCAGCAGGGATTTTATCGCCGTATTCTTTTATTTGTTTTTCTGTTTGAAAAATCAAACTATCGGCCTGGTTTACTTTATCTACTTTTTCTCTTGCTGCTTTATCAGTTGCTTCATTGGCTTTGGCTTCATTTTTCATTTTTTCAATTTCATCTTTGCTTAAGCCGCTTCCAGCTTCAATGCGAATGTTGTGGGATTTACCGGTTCCTTTATCTTTTGCAGAAACATTTAATATACCATTTGCATCAATATCAAATGTTACTTCAATTTGAGGAACGCCTCTAGGAGCGGGCGGTATGCCATCAAGATTAAAGGTACCAAGGCTTTTATTTTGATTAGCCATTGGCCTTTCGCCCTGCAATACATGAATCTGCACGCCGGGCTGGTTATCGCTGGCAGTGGAAAATGTTTCCATCTTTTTTGTTGGGATGGTTGTGTTGCTGTCAATCAACCGTGTCATTACGCCACCCATCGTTTCAATACCGAGAGAAAGCGGCGTAACATCAAGTAACAAAACATCTTTCACTTCGCCGGTTAATACGCCGCCCTGAATTGCAGCGCCTATTGCCACTACTTCATCAGGGTTTACACTTTTATTTGGTTTTCTTCCAAAAAACTTTTCTACCATTTCCTGCACTTTAGGTATGCGGGTAGAACCGCCGACTAATATTACTTCATTAATGTCTGAAACTTTTAAGTTTGCATCTTTAATTGCCGCCTCACACGGTTTTAAACATCTTGCAAAAAGATCATCCGCAAGTTTTTCAAATTGCGAACGGGTTAATTTTTTTACTAAATGCTTGGGAACGCCATCTACTGCAGTTATGTAAGGAAGATTAATTTCTGTTTCAGTTGAAGACGATAATTCAATCTTTGCTTTTTCTGAAGCTTCTTTTAAACGCTGCCAGCTCATAGGATCTTTATGCAAGTCAATGCCTTCATCTTTTTTAAACTCTGCAGCGAGCCAATCCATTATTACTTTATCAAAATCATCACCACCTAAATGTGTATCACCATTGGTTGATTTCACTTCAAAAACGCCATCGCCCAATTCAAGAATTGAAATATCGAAAGTACCGCCACCAAGGTCGAACACAGCAATTTTTTGATCGGTACTTTTTTTATCTAAACCATAAGCAAGCGCTGCTGCTGTGGGTTCGTTTATAATACGCCGCACATTTAATCCTGCAATTTCACCGGCTTCTTTTGTTGCTTGTCTTTGTGCATCATTAAAATATGCAGGAACAGTAATCACTGCTTCATTCACCGTTTGCCCCAAATAATCTTCAGCAGTTTTTTTCATCTTTTGTAAAATCATTGCAGAGATTTCCTGCGGAGTATAATGTCTTCCATCAATATCAATGCGTACGGTATTGTTATCGCCTTTTACAACTTTATAGCTCCAGTGGCCGGCTTCGTTAGTTACTTCATCCCATTTGTGCCCCATAAATCTTTTTACGCTCATAATGGTGTTTAGCGGATTGGTAATCGCCTGTCGCTTGGCAGGGTCGCCCACTTTGCGCTCACCATTTTTTAAAAATGCAACAACAGAAGGTGTTGTACGACGGCCTTCATCATTTGCAATTACAACAGGCTCGTTGCCTTCCATTACTGCAACGCAGCTATTGGTAGTTCCTAAGTCAATACCTATAATTTTTGCCATAATAATTTTTTTTTATAATTATATAAAGATTTGACAAGGTTTATGCCAATACTAATTATGTGTAAAATTGGCAGTAGTCCCCGGCCATGAAGGGGAGAAGAAAAATCCTTTGGAGTTAGGTGCTTATTTTCCCCCCTTCGGGGTTAGGGGCTATTTTAAATGTAAAATGTTTTTGAGAAAGATAACTAAAAGCAACAATGAAAACAGTTGCAAATATTTTTGCAACTGTTGGGTAAAAATGCATGTACTGAACCAATACATTTATAATAGCATAATTAAGCAAAAGATTGGTTGCAACAATTAAAACATAACGAAACAACTGAACATGGCTACGCAAATAAGATGAATTAAAAACAATGTATTTGTTCAACAAAAAACCAATAGGAAAGCTGACGCAGAACGCCATACCCAAAGCAGCATTGTAGGGCTTTAGCGAAATGAAACCTAAATGCAAAATTTGTTTTTGTAAAATAAAATTGAAGCTAATATAAAAAAGAAAAATATCGAGTAATGTATTGCTGCCGCCGCACACTGCATAACGAAAAGTTTGCAATGGCATTATTTTTTTAAAAGGAGGATAAAAAAAATCTATAAATAAAATTATTTTTTCCCGCATTATTTTTTAAAAATGGATATTGAAATTAAAATTCCCAATCAATTTTTTTTACCGGGAATTTTTTATAAATTATTAAACTTATTTAAGTACGTACCGAAAACCAATGCCTAATGCTAAATTAGAACCGGTAGCAGGCGCCAGATAAAAAAACGGGTCGAATCCCAAACTTACATCAATAGGAGCATCGGCAAATTTATAATCAACACCACCGGTAAGACGCAATGCAAATTGTGTGCTGTTATCGCCTCTGCCTGTTCCAAAACCAAGCATGGCGCCACCTCCCACAAAATATTGTAAACCTTCTGCGCCGGAAATGGGTCCCTGGTATTCATACAAACCTTCGAGTCCAAGGCCGCCACTGAAAAAAAGTAAAGAACCTTCGAGAGCAGAATTTTCTTTAAGCGAATGCCGTATGTTGATGCCACCAATGGAACCATTGCCTGCGTAAAACTTAGCACCGACGGCTGTTTGATAAGTTTGCGCATTGGCGCCTGCAGCAGCAAATGCAATAATTGCGAATAATAAAATAGTTTTTTTCATGCTGTTGATTGTTTTTGTACGCAACAAAAATATTTAATTATATAATTCGTATTACAAATTCTATTCCGTTAAATTTATTTTAACGTTTAAATAGAAGATAAGCGAATGTTTATTTACTGTGCTCCCCTAAAATAATTTTTATTGTTTCACATCGGACGCCGGATCTCTTTTATAAAATTTAAAACCGCCTTCCTGTTTTATTAATTTACAATTATTGCATGTACTATCGAAACCGGTGTTGGTAATTTTTATTACAAAATAAGCCGGTCGTTTTATATTTCCTTTTAATAAAAAATTTTCATCGGCTTCGCCATAAACAGGTATAGCCTGTTTTTTTGTATAAAAATATTGCGCATAACTTTTGAAACCTAACGGCCATACGTAAACGCTTTTTCCTTGAAGGCTCTCATAAAAATCTATGGCTGGGCCTTGCGAGTAACGCTCAATTTTAGGAACCACTGCCATCAGATAAATAAACAAACAGGAAGCCGTTGAATAAAAAAGAAATAGTATGCCTTTTATAAATTCTTTTTTATATAAAAAAATAATTGCAACAACAACTAATACAAAATAACCAATGCCAATAAGGCTTTCATAGCCGCTCCAGCGTACAGGCACATTGAGACTTGCCACAGCAAACGGATCATGCAGGTAAGGAATAATTAAATTTTTATGCATGGCAATATATGGTAATGCTGCAAGCAAAAAAGAAAATACAAATCCCATAATAACTAATAATACAATCACATATTTTTTTATGTAAAAATTATTTTCAAAAACATTATCCAGGTAAACGGTTGCTAAAAATGCAAGCGGTATATAAGTGAGCGAAGAGTAATGAACAATCTTTGTTGTGGTAATACTAAATAAGATCATCACCGTCCAGAAAAGAATTTTCATCAATAATTTAAAATCATTTTTGCCAACCCCTTTATTGCTGAACAGAACTGGTAATGCAAGTATGGAAATAGGAAAGCAACCAATAAACACAACCACAAAATGATAATAGAATGGCTCGCCATGGCTGGCAACAGGATGTAAAAAAAGATCGGCCTGGTACGATAAAAATTCTTTTAAAAACCAAAAGCCATTGTTGATCACTTCAAACCCAAACCAAAAAAAACAAATGATAATAAACAGAAAAATAAAAGCAAGAATTTTTCTAAAGTTTGGAAAATTTTTAAAACGTTTAAAAATAAAATATACAAAGAATGTAATGAGAAAAACAAGCAAACCCACCGGCCCTTTGGTTAATGTTGATAATCCTATGAAAAGTCCTGACAGAGCAGGATACAGTAAATTTTTTTTTGAAGATGATTGACTTACTGAGAGGAACATAAAACAGATTCCCAGGAAAATAAAGTAATTAAAAACCGGATCAATGATTGCTGATTTAAAATATAAATGCGGCAAAAATGTTCCGAGATAACTGATTGCCCAAATAAAACCAAAGCGCGGATTTTTATATTTTTTTCCAATTAAAAAAAATGTAACAAGAGTAATAATTCCAAATATTGCATTGGGCAATCTTGCAGCAAATTCATTAATGCCAAACAACTTCATACAACCTGCCTGCAGCCAAAAAAATAAAGGAGGTTTTTCCCAAAATGGTTGAAAATTTATTTGAACCCGATGATAATTTCCGGTAACAATCATCTCACGTGCCGACTCTGCAAAATTAATTTCGTCCCAATCGAAAAGATGAACGTGCCCAAGAAAAGGAATAAAAAAAATAATACCCGAAAGGATAATTATTATAAGATAGGTTTTGCTTTGCAGTTTATAATTTATCGGGTGAGCAATTTCCATTTATATATTTTGAGCCTTGTGCAAAAATAAAGGAATGAAACTTTTAAAACGCCAAAGCCATAAGTGATGCTTCTTTTTAAATTTATTGAAGAGGCTTCTTTAAAATATTTTGTCGGACAGGTAATTTCTGCAATCTCGAAATTGTTATAAAAAATTTGCGCTACCATTTCGTTGTCGAAAATAAAATCATTAGAATTTTTATCGAAATTTATTTTTTTTAAAACATCACTATGGTAAGCCCGATAGCCCGTATGATATTCGGAAAGTTTTTCATTCATCATTATATTTTGAAAAAAAGTAAGAAACCGGTTAGCAATATATTTATACAACGGCATACCGCCTTTCAATGCGCCCTTGCCCAAAATACGACTGGCAAATACAACTTTATACAAATCGTTGCCAATCACTGAAACCATTGCCAGCAGCAGCTTTGGTGTGTATTGATAATCGGGATGCAGCATAATAATAATATCGGCATTTAGTTCAAGCGCTTTGCGGTAACAACTCTTTTGATTGCCGCCGTATCCTTTATTTTCAGTATGCTGAATGATATGCTTGATTCCTATTTTTTTTGCAACGTCAATGGTGTTATCAGAACTTTTATCATCTACCAAAACAATTTCGTCAACAATATCACGTGGTATTTCTGCAATAGTTTTTTCAATAGTATTTGCGGCATTATATGCCGGAAGAACTACTACTACTTTTTTATTTTGATACATTTAAAATTTTGTTTGCCAATAAAAAATTTTTATAAAGTTTCAAAATTAAATCTTCAACCAATCATTACAATTCTTTTTATAAAAAAAACCGGCGAAGCGCCGGTTTGATAAAATGGTAATGATTAAAAAAATTATTTTGGCAACAATACGGTATTAATTACGTGTATCACGCCATTGCTTTGGTTTACATCTGCAATAGTAATTTTTGCTACGTCGCCTTTTTCATCTGTTACCCATAAATTTTTACCTTTTTGTGTAACATATAAATTTTCGCCATTTACCGTTTTTAAAATTGCTTTTCCGTTTCCTTCTTTTACCATTTTCATCAGGTCGTGCGAACTGAGTTTTCCGGGAACTACATGATAAGTAAGAATAGAAGTGAGCATTGCTTTGTTTTCAGGTTTTAAAAGTGTTTCAACCGTGCCCTTTGGCAATTTATCAAAGGCTTCGTTAGTTGGTGCAAAGACGGTGAATGGGCCAGGTCCTTCCAATGTTTCAACCAACCCTGCGGCTTTTACAGCTGCTACTAATGTGGTGTGGTCTTTTGAATTTACTGCATTTTCAATTATGTTTTTGGTGGGATACATGGCAGCGCCGCCTACCATTACGGTTTTATCCATTTGTGCAAACGTGGAAGACGTTGCAAATACTGTAAGAATATATAATCCTAATAATTTAATTGTTTTCATTTTATAATTTTTTTGTTTCATTCATTTACGTTTTTTGAAAGGGAATGGATTTTTAATAAAAAAATTTATAACGGGTACGCCTATACGAAAAAATATTCAATCGAAAATAAATGGGATTTAAAAAAAAATAAAAAAGAAAATTGAATCAGATTTTTGCGATTACATA